>JAUQYY010000172.1 GCA_030587505.1 Candidatus Sigynarchaeota archaeon | reverse complement strand
AACCACATCCTTCCCCTATACAAAGGTTAGTCTTATTTTTCACAGAAAAGCTTCACACCCGCAATCATGCTGGTAGAGACTCAAAATAGAGCGCACGGTTTAACAAAAAGAAACAATGAGCTGACCGAAGAGAACAGGCGAATCCTGGATGAGCATGGTGTAATGGGAATCGACTTGTTGGGAGGCTCCGGAAAGGCGGCGCTAATCGAGGCTTTAGCTGGCAGATTAAAAGGTAAGGATCGCATCACGAGAATTAAGACGAGCGTGAAAAGCGGCGGGGTGTAGAAGAAGCTATAGAGCCCCTAGAATTGTAACAAGCCGAATGAGGGGGAGTTAAATGCCAGAATGACTTGTAAGAGAAATCCGCAAACTTGAGGTAGGATTGGAGGAGTTTATGGAGAAACGCATATGCGAGCTTCAAAAACACTCTGGAATCTCAAATTTTTTGGGTCTCAATCTGGCCGCTGATGATTTCCGCCGCTTGTTTGCCGCTGGTGATGACTCCCAAGACTCCACCGTGGGGCTCTGTCCAACCGCCTGAGAGGTAGAGCCCTTCGATTGGGGTTTGCTGCGGCAACCTACCACACTTTATGTCAAAGCCTATGCACCCGTTTCTGTTGAGGGTGAATCTTTGGAACGTAAGGGGTGTTGCCGCCTCCCTAACGAGGATGTGTTGGGACAGGCCGGAGTAGATTCCTTCCGCGATTTCGATTAGCTTTTTGGTTTTGGATTTCTTCATCCTCCGATACTCTTCGTTCCTCTCTTGGTAGTTGGAAACGCCCCAGTCCCTAGGGCCACTCACACGTATAGGTGCCATTATGGTAATGAAATTTTTACCGCGTGGCGCCAGGGTGGGATCAAATTCTGTGTAGTTGGTGATTCCGACAACGGGGAATTCCTCCTTCCAAGCGAACTCGTGGACGCCGTATTCCTTTAGAATCAGGACTTCGTAGTCTGAGGAAAATGGGGCTGGTATCCTGAAGGAGTCATCGAGCCCGAGGTAGACCTTGAAGAATGACCAAGTAGCAGTCATCCCGAGGAGGGCCCTCACGAACTCATCGGGTAGGTTTTCAGCTCCGACCAGATGGAAAAAGGTTAAAAACGGGTCCGCATTGGATACGACATAATCGGAATAATAAACACTTCCATCATCTACTTCCACTCCGACGACTTTGCCTCTCTCGGTCAAAATTTTCTTCACTAAGGTATTGGTTCGCACCACACCCCCCTGCTTCAGAATAGCGTTTGCAAAGGCGTCTGACAATTTTTGAGAGCCTCCCTTGATCCAGTACCCCTTCCTCGTGAAGAATTCTCTTAGAAAAACCGCGTATTCGAGGAAACTTATGTCCTGGAAACCCAGACCGTAATAGCTGAGGGGGGCATAAAGGACATCGCAAACCCTGACATCAGAAAAGTGATAGGAGAAAATCCTCCCGAGTGGTTGGGCGATTCTCTTTAATTCGAGCTTATCTAAATCCATAACAGTCCTTTGGGACGGAAACGTTAAATGAGCGTTGTGGAGAAATGACCATACTCCATTCATATCGTCAAAAAAATTCATTATGTTCGCTTTTTCTTCAGGGAATTGTGCCGTTAACTCTTGGATAAAATCCTCCTTTCTGCAAGGGAAGCGTATAGTTCTTCCGTCTGGAAAAACTATCCTGAGGATGTTTCGACCGAGAGGAATAAACTCCACACTGTCTTCGACACCCACCTCCCTGAGGACCTGTTTAACTACGCCCTCATCCTCACAACCCGTGATCCAATGAATAGAAGCCTCCATAGTAAACACACTCCCATCTGGTGCTGTGCGTTGAAACGTAGTAGCGTACCCCCCGACTCTGCTGTTTCTTTCGAGCAGAATGACCCTGTGTTTTCTCTTAGCCAACAGTGCGGCGCAGGTCAGACCCCCAAGCCCTCCGCCGACCACGATCACGTCGTATTTCACTCTAGTCGCCACCTCCTTTCCAACTCTAAAACAGCCCGGCGCTGGTTACAACTCCCACTATGAAAGAAAGGAAAAGAGACAACTGGCTCATGTAGCGTGCGTGAATAATCCACAACGTGCCGAACCTCTCGGGGTCCTTCAAGACAGCTAGATTCGTCCACAAAAGGGCAGCGCCAGCAAGGAGACCGAGAGGAAGGTAAGATATATGGAGCCCCAGCAACCAGAGAAACATGGCAATGCACACCGAAATCATCACCAACAGAAGAGCGATCTCCGCAGCCCTTTTTAATCCTACCCTAAGGGGTAGGGTGCGAATGTTCATCATTCTGTCAATTTCAACATCAGGGAATCTTCCTATAATGTTGTCGCTCGTGTAGATGAGTGCCGCCAAGATTATTACCACCACGCTCAACAGCGAGACCTTCCCAGTAGCAGCTGAACCGACTAGGATGCACGCCGCGACGGACATTCCGAAACAAAAGTTTCTGAGTATACCCTTTTCCTTTATCTTGCCCATGTAGGAATAGATGGTTGCCAGACCGAGCCCTATCAGACTAGCTGCTAGACAGTACACGTTCACAAGAGCGGCAAGGATTAGACTTGCGGCGTAGAGTGAGAGTCCGTAGACAACTGCTTCTCGCTTGGATACGTTGCCAGAAGGAATCGGCCATTCGGGGTGTTTCACCCTATCAACCTCCACGTCGAAGAGGTCGTTAAAGACCTGTGCACCGGCCCAGCCCAAAACCGGGATTAGAGTTCCGAGAATTAAGGTGATTGTGTCTGGATTACCCCACGCCAGAAACACTCCGCAAACTCCAAGAGTCGCGGGAACGACGAAGAGGTGTGGACGTGGAAGCTCCAAAAATTTGATCCACCGCCCCACCATTCAACCATCTCCTTCCCACGCCAGTGGACACGACGGGTCGCTTCCGAACATGTCCCCCGCGGCGTAAGCCTTGCTTCGACACCCGCCGCACCG
>JAUQYY010000321.1 GCA_030587505.1 Candidatus Sigynarchaeota archaeon | reverse complement strand
GGGCGTGTCTGACACGCTGGGGGAGGCTCTCTGCCGTGTGGAGGCGGGTAATGTTCTTCTCCTCCTGGGAAGAACGGAGGAGGCACTCGAACAGTTCAACACGGCTCTCAGGCTTTCGGAGAAGGGTGGAGAACAGTTCGGGATAGCCGTTGCGCTCTTCCACATTGGTGTCTCGAACATAATCCTGGGAAACGATAAGGGGGTTGTTGAAGCATTCGAGAGGTCGATGCGAACTTCAGAAAACGGCTTAGCTACAACTGGCTGGCGGTTGCTCTTAACACCTACCTGTACTACCTCTTTTCCGTGGGTGAGAGGGCGCGGGCTGAGGAGATATCCAAAGAGGCTTCGGGCATAGTTGTCGACGACAGACTCGACGAGATGGTGGAGCGGTCGCGGGTAATCCACGAGAAAATCGAGGAGCTGAGAAGAATCCTGAAAGCCGGCAGGGTGGGAGAGTTTTGAGGGTGTGAAACGGATGGGTGCAAGGTTAGCGTCTATTGTCAGGTTCAAAACCATATCCCTGGACGAGTTGAAGAACACAAGGGTTGCGGTGGACGCCTCTAATATGCTGTTTCAGTTCCTAAACAAGATCAGGAGGAGGAACCTTCCTCTTTTCAACAGGGAGGGGCGTGTCGTCTCCCACATATACGGCGCGTTCTACAGAACCATCAACCTGCTGGAGCATGGCATAAAGCCGATATACGTGTTTGACGGACCGCACCCGAGGCTCAAAAACAGGAGAAAGCATCTAGCTGAGTCGCTGATCAGAGAGTACGGTTACCTGCGCAAAGCGAGAGAGAGCAAGAATTACACCGTTGCGAGAACCCTGTCTCTCACATACGAGGTTCTCTACGACACCATAATAGACGAGACCAGGAGACTGCTCACCCTCATGGGGGTGCCATGGGTGAGGGCCCCGGGGGAGGGCGAGGCTCAGGCGGCGTACATGACCCGTGTGGGGAAGGTGGATCACGTTCTCACCCAAGACTATGATGCTCTGCTCTTCGGAGCCAAGTCAGTACTGAGGAACCTGAGCTTCACCGAGAACAGTGTTCAGTGCGCTACTCTGGAGGATGTTCTCAGGATGAACGGTATCTCCTACGAGGGACTGGTGGACCTGGCAATTCTTGTTGGAACCGACTTTAATCCGGGGGTGAGAGGGGTGGGTGTGAAAAGGGGTTTGAAACTGATTCGGAAACACGGGAGCATCACAAACATGTTTTCCAGCGGGGAGCTCGAACCCTTCGATGTGGAGGAGGTTCGCAGGGTCTTCCTCAGCCCGGATGTTGTCGACACT
Source organism: Candidatus Sigynarchaeota archaeon (assembly GCA_030587505.1). GTDB lineage: Archaea > Asgardarchaeota > Lokiarchaeia > Sigyniarchaeales > Sigyniarchaeaceae > Sigyniarchaeum > Sigyniarchaeum tengchongense. The sequence goes on along the minus strand of JAUQYY010000321.1, from coordinate 1,980 downwards.
CGAATACTGTTTAACGCTCCGAACACCAGTTCTCTGAGGAGATTGTTGGAGGAGTTTGGAATGAAACCAGAGAGAATAGATCGGGGAATAAGGAGACTGGTGAGAGCCTACAAGGAATCCCGCAGAATACAAACAACCCTCAAACCCGCCTTAGACGTTTTTGGGTCACGTGTCACGATGAAAAGTGATTGTAGGAGTTGAGTGAAGTGGGTCTGGATTTCCATTCGTATGGAAAAGCTCCGCAACAAAGGGAACGTGTTGAGGATGAGGTGAGACTCGGATACTTTTACCTGACGAACAGGATTTCGGATACCCTAGACAGTCTGGTGGAATCGTACAAAAGGATGCTCGGAAGGGGCGACATAGAGGGTCTGCTTCTCGTGGACAGCGACGGTAAGGCTCTGGCGAAGTCGAGATTCTTCCGTGTGAAGAACGCGTGGAACGCTGCTGCTCTTGGCGCGGCTCTCGCGGGCCTGGCGAAACAGGGAGAGAACCATCTCGGCGCCGAGGAGTTCCAGAACGCTATGATAATATACGATTCCAAGCAGTTCTACGTCTGTAGAATCGGTAAGCTCGACGGGGACAGGTCTCTGCTGCTTCTGGTCCTGGCTAACGAGAGGGCGAACATAGGCTTCATAAGAGCCAAGCTAAACCAGTACGTGAAGAGAATCGAGGAGGACATTGAGAAAAACGAGACCGTGAAGAAAATCATTGAGATAAGCGAGGAGCAGATAGAGGACATTCTGCACAGGCTCGACGCGGCGATCATAAGAGAAAAAGAGGGAAGTTGAACAGAGTGAAGTCTCGGACAGGCACACGGTCTGGGGGGCTGGTGCAGTTAAAAATCGTTCTGTGGGGCCCGGCGGCGTCCGGGAAGACGACGAACATTCGAGCGCTGGCGAGACTTTTTCCTCACAGTGTGCTTGGGGAGCCCTACGAGGTTTCCACGAGTGAGGGACGCACGATATGGGAGGACTATTTGGCGCTCCAGCTCGAGTTTCCTCCCTACGCTTTTGTTTTCCACGTTCACACGACCACGGGTCAGAGAAGGTTTCTGGCGACTAGGGAGCACGTTGCGAGAAACGCGGACGGTGTTCTCTTCGTTGCGGATTCGCAGGAGCACAGAATGGAGGACAACGTTAGGAGCTTCGAGGAGCTGGCGGCCTTCACGGAGTGCAGGGTTCCCATTGTGGTAGAGGCGAACAAGCAGGACCTCGCAAACGCGCTTCCGGCAGAGAAACTCGGGAAGGAGCTGGGGCTGGAAAGCGGCACCCTCATCCATCCAGCCTCCGCACTAAACTGTGTGGGGGTGTACGAAGCTTTCCGGGATATCGTACGTCTAGCCGTTAGGAAGAGGGCTGGTTGAGACTTTGAAGGAGCTTCGTAAGCATTTTGGCGACGAGGACCTGGCGGTTCTGGGGCAGATGGTCTTCACTCTGAGACGGCCTGTGCTTCTGCTGGGTTTTGTTCAGCACAGGACTCTGAGAGAGGTGAGACTGTTTGCTCCGCACCGACAGTTGCTGGAGCCCGGTTTGGATGTTTCGAAGAACCCGGAGAGTGGCGTGGAGGAGCTGAAAGCCTTTTTCGAGGGTGAGAAGAACGGTGGAACGGAGAGGATACTGTACCTCGCTTCGGGCGTTTCATCTGATTTTCTCCTGAGGCTCATGGAGAGTTTTGACAGGGGGTGGGTGGCTTCGTGCGCAGCCCTGCCTGATGAACGTTTTTTCAACAGGTGCAAAGTCGCCGTTTATGATCTGAGCGGTCGGGAGTGGCTTAATGTGGATGCGGTGAGGACGCGTTGCTGGTTGATGGAGAACATTCTATCTGAGGCTTCTAAACACTCGGAGCATTTTGAAACCGTTCTTGTTGGTAAACTCAGGCTTCTTGCGTTGCAAGCCAGATTTTTCTGGGAACTCTTGAGTGGTGGCGTTACCGACCCCAAAACTCTCTTTGACCTTGTTGGCTGTCGAGGCTCGAGGG
>JAUQYY010000317.1 GCA_030587505.1 Candidatus Sigynarchaeota archaeon | reverse complement strand
GTAGTCTTCTCCTTCAAAAAAGAATTGGTTATAAGACACGGTCCTAGCTTGGGAGTCAAACTCTTTGGGTTTAAAAACATAGAAGTATCTCTTAAGGGAGTTAAGAAAATCCTTATCCAGAAAAGTCGAAGGAACGTGTCCCACAAGGTCAGAGGATGTAACGCCTTTAGAAGGAAGATAAAACATGGGGAAGCCCTGACGAATGAATTTAAAAAACATTGAACTAAGGACGTATGCGTGAAGGCGACCGACATTCTTATTCACATCAAATATATTAAAACTCCCTTTATCGTAACCCCCGTCTAGGATTTTGTCCAGCTCTGGAATGAGAGTTGAAATCTTTCCTTCCTTCTCCTCAACTTTCGGTGACTCGACAGTTACCTTTTTTACAAAGAGCCCCTTCTCAAGATAGGTAAATCTCCCGTCTTTAAGGGTGAACAGGTACATTGGATTTTCAATTTTTGTTCCACGAATCTTTTCGATGTACATTTTTCTTAGGAGTCTTTCCTTCAAAGTCTCCTTTTCCAGTCGTACAACTCCGTCAACCAAGTAGTCCAGTTTGCTCTCACCCGAAGTTTCACTTACGAAGATCACGTTAGCGTCAAATTTATCCGCAATCCTCAGGATGTCTTGCTCCACGCTTATGTCGTCTTCTGGAATTCTTAGACTCGATTTCAGGGCTTCCAGACTGTCCACAACAATGGAGAAGTGTTCACCCCTGGCATCCGAAGCCATGAAAAACAAGTTTTTCAGGAAGCTTTCCTTGTCGGCGTATTCAAATAGGGCTTCCCTACTGCTTCTGGTTCTGGTTCTAGCTTTGGTTCTGGGATATCCGCCGCTTTTTATATCGAGGATGTTCTCCGGGGGGATGCAGGTCTTTGACCATGGAAACTGTTCGTAAAGCATGTCTCGTGAGACGCGTGTGGAAAGGTAAATCGCACTACACTTCTCTGATAGCATCCTCATGAGTTCGAGGGCTAGGGTGGTTTTTCCCGTGCCGGCGCTGCCCTTGATGTGGAGAGAGAAGGTTCGAGCCTCCAGGGCCTTAACAATCTCATTGGGAACGTTAGACGTCACAATCACAAATGGCATCCCCAGATTTTTCATCTTGTTCTCGAGAACTTTGGTTAATAACTCTGGTTCGAAAACCTTTTCACAAATTTTCTGATGTTTGTTTATTTATTATTCTGATGAGTGAAGTGTTAATGCACTGTATGATTAAAGTGTTTGATTATAATTTATTATAAAACAGTCTAATAATTATTGTTTTACCACGTCCCTTCCCGGTTTCCTAAAAAGAGTTCCCCCTAAAAGTCGCCCGGAAAAATAAGCCATAAAACTTAACACAGTAATGAACGGTTAGCAGTAGAGCTCAAAACACCATTCCAACACCCGTTACCTTTGAGTTTTATTCGTACTGAGTTCTCGTCTCAGGCCATTAACGGTGACTTCTGGTTTTGGTGAGCTTCAAGAAGCTCTCGAATGTCTTCTGGTCTGATCAGATTTTTGAGCCCCACTTTTTTCGAGAGTTTAACAGTTTCCGGAGGTTCGAAGCCCGTTTTCTCCTCGACGTTGTAGAACGCTTTCCTCGCATCCCCGACCTCTACGATTTCACCGTTATTCAGTATGACCGTACGCTCAGCTGTCCTGGCGGCGAACCTGAGATCATGAGTTATCAAAACCACGGTCACGCCTCGCTTCCTAAGCCGCTCCACAGTGTCCACCAGCAGCCCGAGATGGTACCAGTCCTGCCCGGTTGTCGGCTCGTCGAGAACCAGCACATCGGGTTTCTCCGCAATCAGAGAGGCCAGCGTCACCCTCTGCTTCTCACCCTGACTGAGCGAGTGAGGATGCCTCTCAGCTTGGTTCCTGAGACCCATTAGGTCCAGGACTTTGTTCACTCTCCGCCTCGTCTCCTCCGGGCTTGCCTTTCGCCTCCTGAGCTGGAAGGCGACCTCGTTGAAAACCGATTTGTTGAAGAGTTGAACCTCGAAGTTCTGGAAAACCATCCCCAGCTTAAGGTTCTTAGCCCTTTCAACTCGCCCCCTCTTCGGCTTAATTAACCCGACCAGCAGTTTGGCTAGTGTGGTTTTACCCGACCCGTTACCCCCAACAATGCTCACCACCTCTCCCCTGTAGAGCTCCAATTCATTCACCCTGAGCGTGAAGCCGCCACCATAATCATACACCGCGTCCCTCACCTCCAGGATCGGCTCACCCTTCCCACGCTCCGTACTATGCGTAGGAAACTTCGCTTCTCCCTCTTTCAGCCGGGCTAGCTTCTCGAGAGCGAGTCTCCTGAGTTCCTCCGGGCTTCTCTTAGAGGTCAAACCGAGTGCCCTGCAAACATCTACTATTTCCGGGGTTTGGACGCTCAGCCTCTCCAGTACCTCTGCCTCTCGGGTCACTATGTCGGGTGAGCCGCTCTCAATAATCCTTCCCGAGGCCATTACGACGACTCTGTCAACAACTTCGGCGAATCTCTCCACCCTGTGCTCAACGAGCACTATCGTCGTACCGTACTCGTCCCTCAGCGTTCTCAGCGCGTCAACAAGCATCCTCGACGCTCTGGGATCAAGGTTCGCCGTAGGCTCATCCAGAACCAGGATGCTGGGAAGCATGGAGAGCGCCGAAGCCACCGCAACCTTCTGCTTCTCCCCATCAGAGAGGCTGAACGTCGCCCTCCTCCTGAGGCCCTGGATACCCAGACTTGAGAGAGCCCAGTTAACCCTCCTCTCAATCTCCCCTCTCTCAACACCCAGGTTTTCGGGTCCGAAGGCAACCTCCTCCTCAACGGTGAGTGTGCAGAGCTGAGTGTCCGGGTTCTGGAAAACCATACCCACGTGCTTAGCCAGCTCGTACACCGGCGTCTCCGCCACGCTGACCCCGTCAACCAGCACACTGCCCCTGAGTTCCCCCTGGAAAACGTGGGGAATCAGTCCGTTCAGGCACCTTGCGAGCGTCGTCTTACCGCAACCGCTTCTGCCCACCAGCAAAACGAACTCTTCCCTATCAACTCTCAGGTCAACACCCTGAATCACGTCCCTCTCAGAGTAGGGGTAACGGTAGCTGAGATCCCTAACCACTATGCTCAAATCATGAACCTCCAGAACAGCGCTACGTCAAGCCAGCTAAAGTAGGAGGAGTCCAACAGAAAGAGAGAAACAAAAGAAAACAGGACAAGAGCGGCGAACAAGACATCAGCCCGGCTGAACCTAAGCTCATGGAGACTTGTTCTCTTAACCGGCGCCCCCACGCCCCGTGCCTCAAGAGCCGAAGCCAAGTCGTCCGCGGTTTTCGTCAAGCGAATCATCAGGGGTATTACGAGCGCTCGGAAAACCATCCTGGGACTCGTGAGAATGCCTTTCAACCCCAAGTCTACTCCCCTCACTTTGAGCGAGTCCATAAGGTCCCTCGCCTCATCCATAAACACTGGAATGAATCTGAGGGTGAGTGTTAGAGTGAAGACGACGGACCTCGGAAACCTAAGCTTTTCCAGAGCCTTGGCAAACCTGCTCGGCGAGGTCGAGTAGGAAAAGGCTAAGCCGATGCACACAACCGAAAACACCCTACCGAAAAACTTTGCGAACTCAAGGGTGCTCATTATTCCGGTAACGTAAACCACCACCATGCCCGCAGCGGAGAAGGCCAGGAAGAGCAAAAGGAGGATGCTGGCCCTCCCCAGGCACCTAGCGGCGACCAGAACCGCGACGGGGAGGGCCAAAAGGAGGAGAATAGAGGCGAGCGAGCTTAACAGCACGCTGAGGACACTCACAGCGACAACAGCGAACAGTTTAACCCTTGGATCAAGCCTGTGAATCACCGTTCCCTCGTCCAGAGACAGGCCGACTCTCCCCAGCATCACTTGTAAACCCCTGCCAGCTTAAGTTCTCTACCAATCCTAACTCCCACGTAGCCTCCAATCGTTCCGAGAACAGCGCAAACGGCTGAAACTCCCAGTATCAGTGAGGGCGTCAGTATTACCTCTAAGCCGGCACTCTGAAAGCCCACGAGCCCCAACATGCTCATCGAAAACTCCACAATCCAAGGAGCGACACCCAGGTTCGGCATAAGAGCACCCAAAGCTCCCAGGGTGAGCAGCTGGCTCATCAGGCCGAGCGTAGGCTCAGAGACACCACCCAGAGCCAGAATGTTCGTGAGTAACTGCACGTGAATCAGCGCGTCAAACACGCGGAAGAAGAGTGATGCGCCTCTCAGCGAGCTTGAGCCGAAGATCAGGACCAGAGACAGCGCGACAACCGTGCTTATCCCGCTTCTGACTCCGCAGGCGAGGGTGGTAGCCTTCTCGTTTGAGTAGTCCGTTTTGAGGAGTGCCACCAGTAGGTCTGCTGCGATTCCGCCGCTGAGCGTGGTGGGCAAGAGTATGGGAACAGCCGGGAAGAGCAGCGCGCTTATCAGCCCCCAGAGGAGCATTATGAAGCTCATTGCTCCGATCTTTCTGACCCACATGCAGCCCAGGGCGAGTATTATTGCTGTGAAGAAGGCTGAGGCGATCGATTTGGACCCCGGGAATGCTGTAACCAGCGAAGCCGACATTATTGCAACGAAAGAGAAGATGTAGAGTAGGACGTTAATTAGAGCCAGGTAGACCAGTACTCTGGTTGTGAAATAAATATTCGCTTAATCACCACGGGTCTTGTTTACC
>JAUQYY010000314.1 GCA_030587505.1 Candidatus Sigynarchaeota archaeon | reverse complement strand
GCTGCCGCTTGGTGGACGCAGGCTAGCCGGTAGGCCTCCCACCAGTTGGGATACAGCCACGTTGCGGGGTGAGCGAACTCTCTGAGGGTTCCCTCCGGGTCCCAGACGAAGTGCGCCAGGCTTTCTAACAGGCTTGCCTGAAGCATGGGGAAGTGCGCGTTAACCAGAACAATTTTTCCCTTCACGCTGGTGGCTTCGAACTCATCGGCTGATCCATCGCCGACATAGACGATTTCGGTTTCCACCCCGTCCCTGTCTGTGAACGCTGTGTTGGGAGTGTAGAAGCAGGGTATCTCCTCTTCTCTCACGGTTAGCCCCCACTCGTCTGCCTCCCAGCCCGAGAATTGGTAGGGCTGCTTTTCCACCTCGGTTAAGCCGAAATCCTCCAGCTTTTTCACAATGTAATCCTCAGCCTTGGCGTCCGCCGCTGTTCCGGGCCTCCTGATGCCGAATGAGAAAATCTCTTCTATCCACTTCTCTATTTCCTCACTAGAAGCAACATCAGAAGCGCTTCTCAAACCATCACCTCTCAAAAATAAATACTACCCAATTTTCCACGTTCATTGTAAAATAAGTTTTGGAAGAAAAATCTTTCAAGCATGCAGAAGACCCATCTGATTCATGTGCTTGTTGAAGACTTCGATTTTTGGTGAGGAGTGTTGCAACATTCGGGAAAGTTTAAAAAATAAGGGTACATATGGTATATGTGGTACAAATGACCCTCTTAAAGGTTAATCTCCCACCGCGGATAGATGAAGCTTTTAGGCGGACAGTGTCGAGAAGGCGGGGTGTACAGAAGGGTGTTCTCAAAAACGCCGCACTAACCGCGATCTCGAGATACATAGGCTCTGAGCCAGAAGTGGTGCTCGTGGCTTCCAGACACTTCTTATCTGTGGAGAGTCCCTCAGCTCTAGCCCCTAAAGTTTTGCAGGTGATTCTTCCAGAGAAGAAGGTTCTCTTTAGCGTCTCTTTGAGCCTGAAGGAGGTTAGAGAGAAACTGGGAAAAGTCGAGGCGGTTTTCAAGGATGACAACTACACTGTTTTCGAATGGACGCCAACACGGTATGAGATACTATGCTCACTGGGTGGTTTCAGAGCGGAGTGGGAGGACAGGGAGCTTGTCTTCGAGGAAGGATGTCTATCCCTCACAACAGAAAATCTGGAGGAGTCCCTTACGGTGGCTGAGAGGGTTGCTAAAGCACTTGGGTTGCGGATGCCAAAAACACCGGTACCCCAACAACTCGAAATATACAGATGGAGGGGTGTAGAGGGGCAGGAGGTGATTATTAGGTGACTAAACCGTTTGTTAAGGACGCCGCGGCTCACTTCAGAAACCTACTGACTCATTTAACTAGGGAGTATGAACCAACATCAGAGCATGTGCTAAAAAGGCTTCTCAGACCCCTGTGCCGTGACTTGAAACGAATCATCGAAAGAGGCACCGCTGAGGATGTCTGGGAGACAGTAAACAGACTTCGGGAAGAGTGTGAAAAGGTTGAACTCTGACGACCCTTTTATGATTGTTTTCATGGATGGTGTAGAATCCCCCTTCAACAGTTAGATCCAACAATTCTGCATCGCCTGTTCTGGTGAGTGGAACATTTTAATAATTCTTCCTAGGGTTTTTTATTAGGAGAAGGTGCTATGGTGACGAATTTCGAGAGAGCAAGGACGTGGATTTTAATGGCCATAAGTGATTTGGAAAGGGTTGCGCGGAACCTGAAGTCAGAGGATTTCGCCGCAGCGGTGTTTAGAGCTCAGATGGCCGTTGAACGCCTTTGTAAAGCTATTATTTTTCTACTCGGCCTTCAGTTCAAAAAAACTCACAAACCAACTGTAATAATAAGAGAGTTCCTAGACGAAGAAGCTGTTGATGAGCTGCAAAAAAAGATTTTTTCAGAAATTGTTTCGAAAGCAAAAATCTTAGAGGATCAGGGTACTCTACCGAGATATGGTGTTGAAACAGTCTCCACGATCTTACGTCCGGAGGAGATATACGACAAAGAAAAAACAGCGAGTCTCATTCGGGTAACTAAGGCTATAGCTGAAGCTTTTATTCGGCTCTTGGAAACGCAGAAGCTCCTACCCGATATGCAATCCGAATTGAGGAGGGTTCTCGGTGAGTTATCCAGACTACTCGAAGATTAGACACCCCAAGTTCAAAAAATGGTTGGAGGATTATGTTTCAAACCTTCTTGAGAAGCTTGGTGAAAAAGTTGTAGCGATTCTGGTCTTCGGCTCTGTTGCCTCCGGGAAAGCGAGGTTCGACGAGGAGTATCAGAGCGACATCGACATTCTCGCAGTTGTGGAGGACTTGCCACCGGACTACTTTGAAAGGACGATGTACAAGGCGGAGGTACAGGGTATGACCGGCGTGGGTGTGGAGTCGGTGTGGTATACCTCGGAGGAGATGGTTAAAATCGTTGAGAGAAAACCTCCATTCATTCTTGACGCTCTCATGCACGGGATTATAATCTACGACCCTAAACGGTTTATGGAGAAAACAGTCGCGAAACTCAGAGAGGAACTCAGACGTAAAGGCGTAAAAGAAACCGAAACAGCATGGAAGTGGCCCACTAAAAAAACTATTGAAGAAATCGAATTCTAAGACAAGACTTAAACAGCGTGAATCGTTTTCAAACCCGTAATGCTTTTCTTATGTCTCTTACTCTACCCAGATAGACAACCCTGTCTTCGACAGCGTAAACTTCAACGTTTTCAATGTCAACCTTCAGGATTGGAGAGAGGAAGGAGTCCGTGCTCAGAATATCGATTCCCGGCGTGAGCGGTGAAAACGCTGGTAGCACTATAATGTTCCTCTCTTTAACGTGTAGGAAGCAGGGGTAGCTGTAGACGCCTCCACCGCTCCTTATTCTTATGCCCGGGTGTTCGTGGCCCATAATCATTCTCTCGGCGTTAATCTCTGTGTGTCCGTGCAGAACCGTCCAGCCCGAAACGCTCACGCTCTCCTTTAGTTCCACGCCGTATCTTGAGAGAATTGTGGCAAGAAAGTTGTCGTGGTTTCCTCGCACAATCTCAATCTCTACGTCCATGCTCGTGAAGGTTTCTAGGAATGATTCGACGTCGTCCCACTCGTAGGGCAGGTTCCTGCCGAACTCGTGCTTCAGGTCTCCAGCTACAACCAGCCTGCTGATTCCGTAGCGTTTGACAATCGATTTGACGCTTCTTGTTATCTCTCTTATCTGTAGCCGCGGTACTGTGATACCGTAGTCCTGCACAACGTTCTCGATTCCGAGGTGTAGGTCAGCGATAATGGCGGTGTCGCCTACAATCACAGCCTTCTCCGGTGCGAGCGTCAACCCGTCTATCTCAACCATACGCAACCACAACACCCACAAAGTAATCGGCAAGGTGATAAGTCATGAGACGGTTGTTTCTTCTGATATAATCTGCATAACCTTTTCGTGCAGCGCTCTCAGCACCTTTCTCCTGTCCTCCATAAGCACGATGTCCTCCTCGCCCAGCACGTACAGGTTGAAGGCGAACGGGCTCGGATAGGGCACCCTGTTAATCTTAACCTCAATCTCCCTGCCGATTCTTGCGAGGT
>JAUQYY010000305.1 GCA_030587505.1 Candidatus Sigynarchaeota archaeon | reverse complement strand
GTTATGCTGAAAAACGCCGGGTACGACCACCTGGTCATCACCGGAAGGGCTGAGAAACCCTCCTACCTGCTCGTCACGGACGAGGAAGTCAGAATCTGCGATGCGAAGGACATCTGGGGCAAGGATGTACACGAAACAAACAACATACTCCTGAAGAAGCACCGCGGAAAGACTGGAAAGTGCGGAACCTGGACCATCGGGCAGGCCGGCGAAAACCTGGTGAGAATATCTCAAGCGACCCTCGACAATCTCAACAGTCTCGGTCGACACGTCGGCGCGTCACTGGGATCAAAGAACCTCAAAGCGGTTGTAACCCTCGGTAGAAAGGGCATAAGGGTGAAGGACAAGAAGAGATTCATGAAACTCTACAAGAAAAAACTCAAGGAGATTCTGGACCACCCGAGGTACCAGCCACTCCCACCCGCAACCATTCTCGGCGGCGAAGCAACGGGACAGTTGTACGAGAGAACAAGAGGGAGCATAAAAGCCTGCACCGGCTGCCTGGGTGCCTGCAGGGCAACCCTCGAGGTGAAGGAGGGAAGGTTCAAGGGGGCAACGTATCAGGGCGGCGACTTCACCATATCGGTGGACTACGCACGCAGGCTGAGGATCAAGGAGTACGGGGATATGTACAAGCTGATGGACCTGATGAACAGGTACGGGCTCTGCATGCTCACAACAATAAGAATGATGTACTTCGTAACCCGGATGTATGAGCAGGGAGTCGTAACAAAGGAGGACACGGGAGGCCTAGAACTCAAACTCGGCGATGTCGACACCTACATCGCACTCATAGAGAAAATCGTGAAAAGAGAGGACATCGGAGCGGTAATGGCTGAAGGGTGGTACCCCCTGTCAGAGGAGCTATGCGTCGACGCCTCAGCCGAATTCAGATACGGCTGCTCCATAGTCAAGGGCGTGGACACACTGATAGACGCGAGACTGTGGAAGTCTCATTTCAGTCCAGCTATGGGTTTCACGAACGTTGTTCACTCAAAGGGCAAACACGTGCACGGAGCCACCTACTGGCCCAGGGGGCCAGACCTGCTTAAGGACACCTACTGGCCCGAAATGCTGCAGTCCCTCGGAGACATTAAGAGAGACACCCTTAGGATGGGAGTGACCGAAGAGGAGATGAACAGAATATTCACGGAAAACTCCTTCAACACTGGAAGACTGGCGAAGTACACCCAGGACGCTGAGTACCTGTACAACGCGTTGGGCCTCTGCGACTGCGTGGTCCACTGGGAGTGTGACCCGACGCGCAACGTCCCGTGGCTCGCCGAACTCTACACGGCCACAACGGGAATAGAGGTGGAGCCCCGCGAGTTCTTAAGAGTGGGGGAAAGAATTTGGAACCTGGAAAGACTGCTCAATGTTCGTGAGGGCTTCACAAGAGAGGACGACGAGGTTCCAGCGGTGTGGCTGCAGAACACCGAGATACCCTTAAAGCTCCGCTCAGGAGACAGCTATCTGGTGGACTGGTTCGGAAATCGCCTCACAAAAGAAGACATAAAAAGAATGCTCGACGACTACTACCAGGAAAGGGGATGGGACGTCGAGAAAGGAGTACCAACAAGAGAAAAACTGATCGAGCTGGAGTTGGAAGAGTTTACGTGAATGAAGGGAGGGACGCCCTACATTCAGTTTCCCTCCTATTTTTAGACTCTAGGTTCCTACTCAAACGTCAGGAACCTCTCCCACTAGGATAGGGAACCCATTTCTTGCTTCTGCGGCGAATGTTTCCAGGCATCCCTTCTTCTGCACGGTTTAAAGATATGTGTAGATTTATATCTGAGAAGTGAACATGACATAGGAAAAATCAGGAGGATTGTTTTGTCGATGTATGATAGTTTCAAGGAATTAATGAGGAAGAGCGTTCCCGATGTTGGTGAAAGGTTTTGGAACAAGCCAGTTGAAACAATGCCAAGAGATGAAATAAAAGAGTTGCAGTGGAAGCTTCTGCAGCAGCAGATCAGGCACGCCTACAATGATACGAGGCTCTACAAGCAGAAATTCAAGGAAGCTGGCATAACTCCTGAGGACATAAAGTCCCTTGACGATTTCTACGCGAAGGTTCCAACGGTTTTGAAAGACGAGCTGAGGGACATCAGGAAGGAAACCGGCGACCCCTTCGGGGGGGCCTTGGGCATACCCTACAACAAAATAGCGGGGGTTTATTCCAGCACGGGAACAACGGGGGAGCCAACGGTTTACGCGTTGTCAAACGAGGACTGGAAATGGTTGGGAGAAGTCGGAGCCCGAATAGCCTGGAGCGACATCGGGGTACGGCCAGGAGATTTGACCCTCGTTCTCGGCGCAAGGTTCCATGGGGGATGGGAGATATGGAACGCCATGGCAGTGTACCCGAAAGCCGTAAATGTTATTTGGACCGAGGTGCTCCCCTTCCCAATGAACATTGACCGAGCCCTCTTCCTGGCGCGCTCCCTCAGGCCCAAATTCATGTATTTTCCCTCCCTCGCCGCTTGGGCCTTTATGGAGTACATAAACGCCAAGCAGGAGGACCCCAAGGAGTATTTTAAGAGCGTAAAGTACCTTCTCTGGGCAGGAGAGGTTCTAACGGCACCCAGAAAGAAAATGATGATGGACTATTACGGCGTAGAGGACGTTAGAAGCGTTATATGCACCAACGACAACTTCCTAGCCGGTGGGGAGTGTGAGGAGTGCAGGGGCCTCCACACATCGGAGGACGCCTTCCTAATCGAGGGCATGGACATGCACGAGAATGAGCGCCTGGGGCCCGGCGAAATAGGAGACATGGTTGTAACCGACCTGGTCTGCGAAGCCATGCCGCATCTGAGATGGAGAACAGAAGACTGGACGAGAATCTACACCGAGAAATGTAACTGCGGGAAAACTCACGCCAGGTTCGAGCTGGTAGGACGCCTCGGAGAAACCGTTTACGTGGGAAACAAGTTCACCTACCCGCAGCAGGTGGAAAACATACTATACAAGTACTCCGAGGTTGAGGAACTCTCTTCAACATGCCAGCTCGTTAAGACAGCCTCCGACAAGCAGGACAAACTCATCGTCAGAGTAGCTTGGAAGCCAGAAAAAACAAAGGACCCAGAGGAACTCGGAGAAAGGATCCGAGAGGACCTAGAAAAGGAACTAGGCATGCCCGTAGAGGTCAGAATGATAGACAAAAAGGAACTCGCAGACATGCAAGGAAAACTTCCTCACAAAATAATCAGACTAGTGAAAGAGTATTAAAAAACACTTTCTTGAAATTCTTTTCCCTCCCCCTTATTTCTGTAAGGGTGGAAGAATTCTCAAAAAGTGAAAGGTCGAGGCATCCTTTCTAGATGCCCATCGACTGTCTTACGAGTTGAATCACATCGTACATCTTCAGTTTAGAATTATACTTGTTGATAGCGTCGTCAAGGTTTCGCCAGCAGAAGGGACAGGCTGATACTATGTTTCAGGGGAAATGATTGGCAAGGAAATTACTTTGTTGGGCTTGGTTGTTAACTGCAAAGCGGGTCCGTGTCTGAAGGTGAAAAACGATATTGTGTACGTTCCAGAATTGGAACGAGAGGACTCCGAATTTATGGGGAAGAGTGTTTCCGTGACCGGTACGCTTCTGGAGAAGAAAATTATTCCCGATCCGAAAGTTGATGAGAGTGGGGCGATAAGCACCGGGGCGTACGGCAACCAGTTGGTTTTGGAGAACATTTCAGAAATAAGAGTAGTGTAGTAGCTTAATCCTGATTCTCCGCCTCCAGGGGTATTAGTCTCCGTTGATTCCGGAACGAGCACACCTAAAGAAGTAATTCGCATACACCTGTTCGCCTCGGGTCACTCCGCTAGAACTTTCAAAGGGTTGGTGAGCCCCATAAAAGAGGGGGATGAGATTTATTAGGATTGTGTTGGAAAAACGAGAATTGTTACTGAAATTTTTTAGAATCAATTTGTTTTTGAGTTTTGGTAAGTTTTATAAAGACCTGTGCTGAATCAGTTTGAAAAACAGAGTTGGAGGTGTTAAGTTTTGAGTGCTCCTCAGAGAGAGTGGAGTGTGCATGAGGTTGAGTTGCCGAGTTACAAGTACGGTTTTACTCTGACGATCTCTCTCCTTAGGGCGAGGGCGGAGAACAGGATTCCCAACACGATAGTATTCGAGTCCTACACGAAGAGCGTGGTTCTCACGTATCTTTACACCGACCCCGACGCGGATGTTAACCTGGAGTTCTGCAGGCAGAACGACATAGAGATTGCGAGGTGTGACGCAACCGTTGGCCCGACCTGGTGGTACGACGCGGGGATGCTGGGCCTCGGGGGCGTCATAGATGCAAACACCGTTGAGGACTTTCCAGAGGACGTTTCCTCCATGTACGAGTTTCTCATCGAGCCGGTTGCAAAACAGATCAGGGAGAGGTTCGGGGTGAACGCGTATCACGCGCCCATAAACGACCTCGAAATCGACGGTAAGAAGGTGGCCGGGCTGGGAATGATACCCATAGGCAACATTGTTGGGTGGGACTTCGGCTTCCAGCTCAAACCGCTCGACTTCGAGCTCATAGAGAACGCCTGTCCACCCCCTCCGGAGAAGTTCATGGACAAGGAGGCGAAGTCCGCGAGGGAGAGGAGCGCCGGGTTTGAGGAAATCCTGAAAAGAAAGGTTAGCAAGGAAGAGATTAAGGAGATATACTTGGAGGCTATGAAGGAGGCGTTCGGCGTCGAACTCGTTGAGAAACCGCTACCCGCTGTTGTATGGGAGTACTACACTTTCAACGCCATGCACAAGTACTTCAGGGACGACTGGATATTCGAGAGGTCGCCGAAGAAACTGTTCGCGGATGTGCCGAGGGACGCAAAGCGGGGGTACTACGCGACAAAGATAAAGCACGGACCGCTCATAAGGCCAACCGTCTACATAAAGGACAACAGGATCGAAGCCATAGCGATATCCGGCTCGGTGAAGTGCAACCCGACAGACTTGGTCCTGAGAATGGAGCAGGCCCTAAAGGGAGTCGAGGCGACGGAAGAAGCGGTCAGAAAAGCGATAGAAAGAGTGGTCGAGGAAACCAACGCCGACGTCGGATACGGCTCTCCCGACGACTACATCAACGCCGTGGTGAAAGCCATAGAGAACGCAAAAACCAGATAAACGACACGCCCACTCATTAATCCAATGGTAAATGTGAGGGAAACCGAGTACCCAATACTCGGTTCATCCACCCTTTTTTCGGGTGCTGGTCTGGCAGCGGTGCCTCCATGTCCTTTCGGAACAATTTTTTGCAGAGTCGTATAAAAGAAGAAGGGGTTAGGTTAGAGGATTCCGAGTTTTTCCAGGTCTTCGGCGACGTCTCGGAGACCCAGCTCTATGAGTTTCTCCTTCGTCGGTACCCCCTTCTCCACATCCCAGCCTCTCTCGTCATAGTAGTCGTCCAGCAGGCCGTACGCTATGTCCCTTGTGATTTCCACCTTCTCGTAGTAGTCTAGGTGCATCGGTTTCTCAAACCATCTCTCGGGGAAGACATCGTCTTTTCCTTGTGAACCCCTCCCTCATGTTGATTGCCTTTTCCAGGTTGAAGATTCTCTCGGATGCGATCATCAGCTGCTCTCCGCTGGTTTCGAAACCCGTTGCGGCCGAGTAAAGGTTGGCGAACGTTTCGAGGGAGTAGAACCTGTTGATCTGACCCCTTCCGCACGTCCCGAGGCTTCCGCAGATGTAGAGGAATTGCTGCGCGTACTTGGTCAGTCTCCCAACATTTATGGCCATTCCCTCCTTCTCGGTGAGGATTCTCTCCTGAGCGTCCCTCGGAATACCCAGCCTGTCAAAGTGTCGCTTAATCCAGTCCAGGGGTCTACCGAAGGTGAAGTACAGTGGTGATGAACCCCCAGGGGCTGAGGCGGGGCCCCTCGGGTGCACAATCAGTCCGAGTTCGAAGGGGGTGAACGTTTTGGAGAAAACGGGGCCCCTCACGCTCTGATAGGCAACCAAGCCCTTCACGACGCAGGGGGTGTAGTCCGACTGCTCCCCGTACTCCTCGAGCACTCGCTTGAAACCCTCCGCCAGCACGTTTCCGAATCCGCGTCTGTACGCGATGTTATCAAACCACTCAGCCAGAGACTCGTAATTGTCGAACCGGATCGGACGCCCTCCGAGCTCCTCGTCGCTTATCACTCCCTTCCTGTGCAGATTCTCGGCGAACTTCAGCAGCTCGAAGGTCTCAAACATGTCAAGACCGTACTCGTCCATAATGTCGGTTAACTTTACGCACTCATCGTAGCCGAGGCCACCATAGATGTACGGCAGGAGAGTGTTAACAAAGGCACCCGTGTACTTTGTAAAGCCCTTGAACCTCCCCTTCCTAATCAGGAGGATTTCTTTATCGGCAATCGGGCACCCGACGCAGGCCACTCTGGCCTTCTTGAGCTCCAGATAGTCTTCCTTTGGCACCACGGGCATAAAGTTCAAAAATCCATACCTCTGAGCATCCACTCGTTTAGGATATCTCCAGATCCTCTCGTAAAGACCCTTAAGGATCTCTCTGAACCTCTTTCGGTCCGCCACCCTCACACCCTTGGTTCCCCTCGCGACAATCGCTTTGAGGTTCTTGGAACCCATCACGGCTCCGAGGCCCCCTCTCCCGATGGTCGAGAGCTTATCGATGAAAGCCATGGAGAATCTAACCAGATTCTCCCCACTCTGACCAATAGCCAGGACACCCGAGGAGGCCCCGTAGGTTTCCTTGAGCTCGTCCGTGGTTCGGCCTATGCTCTTCCCCCAGAGAGACCCGGCGCCGACAATCTCAGCCTCATCGTCTGAAATACTGATGTAAACGGGCTCGTCCGCCCGTCCCCTTATAACTATGTGGTCGTATCCCGCGTTCTTAAGCATGCAGCCGAAGTTCATACCTCCCCCGCCGCCCCAGCCCACGGCGTCATTGGCGGGTAGCTTCGTCAAACTGTAAACCCTCGACGAGCCCGGAGCGGCTGTCCCCACAAGAGGCCCGGCGCCAATGACAACGACATTCTCCGGCGAGAGGGGATCCACACCTGGTCTTATCAAATCGTAGCCCAGCCTGATGTTAACGCCCAAACCTCCGATAAAGCCGCGAGCAACGTCAAGGTCCAGCCTCTCGCTTCCGATTTCACCGGTGGTCAAGTCGATACTAAGAACAGAACCCGCGTATCCGTAGTACTCGCCCATCCTCGGTCACACCTCCTCCTCCACCTTCTCGAGCACACCGTACAGGCAGTAGTCTGCGCAGACTCCGCACTTCACACAGTCATCGGTAAAACCGATCTTCGCTCCACCATCCACTTTCTCGATTATTATCCTCGCCTTCGAAGGGTTAAACACCTTCTCATAGGTGAACGAGCACATCAACTGGCAGAGTAGACACCCAACACAACTCATAGGATACGTTCTAATCTCAACAATTCTCAACACTCAGCCCCCAAATAACTATCAGATTTATATCACACGGAACTTTTTAGTATTTAAAGATAGTGAAACCCCCCCTCCACCAAACCATAATTTTTCGAAGTGAGGTGTTGTTGGCTTGGCGTGACTGCTTCCGGGGTGGTTGCGGGACAACCTCCAACCCGTTGACCATCTCCGAGCTTATACCGTATTTGAGCGAAATCTGCCCGGCTCCGTGGATTATAGCATTTGAGACAACCCCCCACCGATGGGGGAGCGTGGGGACAGGTGAACCAAAGGTCTGGATAGTTGTCGTCGAGGTAGGTTTTGAGCTGGCCCGTGGTTACGCCGCACTCAACAACGGCGTACACCGAGTGCTCATTCACCTCAAGTATTCTGTTCATCCGCTTAAGGTCCACTAGGATACCCCCACCATAAGGGGAGATAAACCAGACAGGGTTAGCCCCGCAACCCGTGGAGTTATGGGGATTTCTCCCTGTTAGCCAGCCTCACTATCTCCTGAGTCTCTTCAACGATTCCGGGCATCGCCACAAACTCGGGCATGACAGGCTCCTCAGCGCTCGGGTCGCTGGAATAATAAAGCTCTTCAACGTTGTCTGAGACGAAACTTTTCCCTACGATCTTTTCCAGCGATTCTAGAATCCTCGAATGCTTTGGCTCAACAAAACTCTTTTCATACAAATTTTCTTTTCTCCACCAAAGTAATTATGGAAGGGAACAAAAGTGACACGTTAGTCCGTCTTTCGTTTGAACGTTTTTACATGAATCGCGGAACCGTATTTAAATAGTGTTGAAAAGATGTCAATCCAGAATGTGAGCTAATAGCTCGGAGAGGTCCATAAAAATCTGTTTGATGGAAGCTGCGACTAGAAAAAGTTTGGAAATAGAAAAGGAGAAAGTGGACCGATTCTCTCTGCTTTTCCCCAAGTTAGAACCCTAGGTCCTCTCCGATGAGTATCACGAATATGCGGTCTGGAATGTGGGGTTGGTCTATGATGGTTGTTATGCCGCACGCCCTGTTCTTGTGTCCACAGTTTCTCAGGATTCGGGGTTCTCCTGCGCATCTGCCCAGCCTCGAGCAGGGGGGATACCATTCCTCCTCCTCTTTGCTCTTCGGCTCCCCGCCCATCATTCTCACGAGCTGGGGGGCAACGGTGTTCCTCACCCGGACGAAGGCTTCCTCAAGGTCTCTGACTATCTTGTTGCACCCCGCGACTACGTAGACCTTCTTGGGGCCGAAGGCCATCGAGGCGACCCTGTTCCCGTAACCGTCGCTGTTAACGAGGGCGCCCTTAAGAGTGATTGCGTTTGTGCTCGTCAGGTAGAGGTCTGCGTGCAGCCCCTCGCGCCACCCTTTTATGGATTTCTCGAGGGCCCCCTCGGTGAGCATCCAGTGCCTGGCGACGTGGATCTCGTCCGGTGTGACTATGTCCTTGAATGGGTTTATGCACTTCCACCTTCCGTCCTTCTGAAGGTCGAAGAGTATTCCGAGGTTGATTAGAGTGACAGAGCCTCCCCACGAGATAACGCCGCCCTCCGGAACCTCTTTCTCAATCATCTCGAAAATCTTTTTTCGGGCCTCCTGCGCCGTTGGAATGAACATACCATCCATGTTGTTTTTTCTCAGATTGGAGATAACCGTGTCCGCCAGCTTCTTATAATACCAAGGCTTGATATCAATCCACTTATTCAACTGTGGTTCTTCCGTTTGAGTCATAAAACATTCACCTACCTCGTTTTCTGGATTCTTGAGATTAGTCCATATTACTTATTTTAAGTTTTTTGAAAAAAATTTAAATACGTTGAGAAAAACAAACTGACAAAATTTTCGGAAAGAGGGATAGCAAATGAGAATTTATAAAGGAGGGCACATTT
>JAUQYY010000291.1 GCA_030587505.1 Candidatus Sigynarchaeota archaeon | reverse complement strand
TAGGGCTTCGAATTTTCTGGGAGGCATCTATTAACCTTCTTTAAAGACACTAACGCTTGTTTGAGGTGTTATACGGAAAATGGATTTTGATCTGACCGAAGAGCAGGAAATGATAAGGCAAACCGTGAGAGAATTTGCCGAGAAGGAGTTGGCACCGCGAGTGGAAGAAGCCGAAGAGAAGGGCGAATTCCCCCGGGAGGTCATCAAGAAGGCTGCGGAGCTCGGCTTCCTCGGAGCCGTAATCCCACCAGAATACGGCGGATCAGGAATAGACAGCATCAGCGCAGCGATCCTCATAGAGGAACTGTCCAGGGTGTGGGCTTCTGTTGGAACGATTGTTCACGTTCACAACTCGGTTGCTTGCTGGCCCCTTAACCACTTCGGCACGGAGGAGCAGAAACAGAAGTATCTCCCAAAACTCGCCACTGGTGAAATGATAGGGGCGTTTACACTGACCGAGCCCGAAGCCGGTTCAGATGCCTCAAACGTGAGAACAACGGCTGTTCTCGACGGCGATGAGTGGGTAATAAACGGGTCCAAGCAGTGGATAACGAACGGCATCGTTGCGGGGGTTTACCTTGTTTTCGCCGTGACCAATGGTGTTGAGGTCAGCGACCCGAAGAGAAAGCCGATCAGCGTTTTCATAGTTGACAGGGACACACCGGGTCTGAAGGTTGGAAAGCCCGAGAGGAAGATGGGTATACACTGCTCCGAAACCGCCAAGTCCCTCACGTTCGAGGATGTCCGAATCCCGAAGGAAAACGTGCTTGGAAAAGTGGGTGAAGGATACAAGATAGGAATGATGACCCTCGACCAGGCCAGAATCGGCATAGCAGCCCAGGGCGTGGGTGTCGCTCAAGCCGCTTTCGAACTCGCCTTAGAGTACTCCAAGCAGAGGGTTCAGTTCGGCCAACCCATTGCCAGGTTCCAGGCTATACAGTGGATGCTCGCCGAGATGGCTACAGAAATAGAGGCGGCGCGCCTGCTCACCTACAAGTCGGCTTACCTTAAGGACAAGGGTGTTCGAATCTCGAAGGAGGCGGCCATGGCTAAGCTGGCGGGAGGAGAGATAGCCGTGAAGGCGGCCAACCTAGCCCTTCAGATTCACGGCGGCTACGGATACATCAAGGACTACCCCATCGAACGAGTGTACAGAGACGCGAGAATAATAGCCATATACGAGGGTACCAACGAGATTCAGAAGCTGAGAATCGCCGGCGAACTTCTGAAAGGAAGATAAAAAGCGGGTGCCAATCGAGAGGTGCGAAGAACCAGACAAAAAAAGGGTGGGTTGATTTTCCAAATCAACCTCTTTTACTAATCTTTTTAATTTGAGTTTTAACGAGGAGGGTTTAACCCTTCTTGGCGCTTGTTTTCATTCGTTTTGTTTTATTCTTCCTTGAGACCTTTTCGCAGCTCTTTGACGAGTTCCGGAACTATTTTGAACAGATCTCCCACAACTCCGTAGTTCGCTATCTTTAGGATGGGGGCTTCTGGATCCTTGTTTATCGCGACGATTATGTCTGAGGTCTGCATGCCCACGAGGTGCTGTATCATGCCCGAGATTCCAACGGCGATGTAGAGCTTCGGGGCGACCGTCTTTCCGGTCTGACCCACTTGGTGGTGGTGGGGTAGCCAGTTTTCGTCCACGACGGGTCTGGAGCAGCCCAGAGCCGCGTTTAGCGTTTTTGCGAGTTCCTCGACAACCGGTATGTTTTCTGGCGACTGGATTCCGCGTCCACACGAGACTATGATGTCCGCCTCCTCCAAGTTGACCTCCTCAGAAACCTCCCTGACCACGTCCACTATTTTTGCCCTGATTAATCTGGGTTTCAGGTCGGCTTCGACCCTGATGACCTCCCCCTTACGCGAGGGGTCGGGTTCGGCTTTCTTCATAACGTTCGGCCTCACGGTGGCCATCTGAGGTCTCGTATACCTTGTTAGAATCGAGGCCATTATGTTTCCGCCGAAAGCGGGGCAGGTCTGTAGCAGTAGGCCCTCCTCGGTGATGTCTAGGCCGGTGCAGTCCGCTGTGAGTCCGACTCTGAGTCTCGCGGCGACTCGGGGTGCCAGGTCACGCCCGTTGAGTGTCGCTCCGCAGAGCATGATTGAGGGCTTGTACTTGGATATGACTCCCGTGAGCATAGCTGTGTAGGCGTCACTGTTGTATCTTTCGAGGAGTTCATGCTCAACCAGGTAGACCTTGTCCGCGCCGTAGGCGAAGAGTGTATCTGTTAGGTGTGAAACATCCTTCCCTATAAGGACGGCTGCAAGCTCCTCTCCCAGCTTGTCCGCCAGTTTTCTTCCCTCGCTCAGGAGTTCCAGTGCGACGCTCTTCACTTTTCCTTCGCTCTGCTCAGCGTAGACCCATACTCCCTTGTACTTCGAGAAGTCTATCTCCTCTCTCTTTGGTCTCTCGATTATGATTGCTCCGACTGGGCACGCTTTTTCACACGCGCCGCAGAGGGTGCAGGCGGCTGTTATCTGCGCCTTTTCGTCCACGATTTCGATGGCTCCGAATGGGCAGGTTTCGACGCATACGCCGCATCCAGTGCACTTGTCTATGATGACTCGAATCATTTTCAGCTCACCTTTCCCTTCAGTGATTTAATTATGGGTTCCTCAAGCAGAAGCTGGGCGAGTTTCTTCGCGGCGGCTGCGGGGTCTTCTTCCTGTATGATTATTCCGCCTTCTCTCGGCTTGGGTGTGAATATTCTCACAACCTTTGTGAATGAGCCGCTCAGACCGTACGATTGGGGGTCTCCGCCTATGTCGGCTAAGCCGATTTCCTTGATCTCCTTTTTCTTTGCGAGCATTATTTCCCTAAGGGAGGGTATTCTGGGCTCGTTCAGGCCCTTGATGGCTGTTAGCAGGACTGGTAGTCTGCTTTCGATGACTTCGTATCCCTCTTCGGTTTCCCTGTGAACCGTTATTCGCTTCTTCTCTGGGTCTATTTCGACCTTCTTTACGTAGGTTATGGGTGTTATTCCGAGGTTCTCGGCCAGTTCGGGTCCCACCTGTGCGGTGTCTCCGTCTATTGAGCGTGCCCCGCACAGGATCAGGTCGTACTTCATCTTTTTGATTGCCTGTGCGAGCGTGTATGAGGTTGCCCAGGTGTCTGAGCCCGCGAAGGCTCTGTCTGTGAGGAGGATCGCCCTGTCTGCGCCCATCGCCAGGCACCTCATTAGCGCCTGTCTCGCCTGTGGGGGCCCCATTGTTATCACGGTGACTTCCCCTCCGTGTTTCTCTTTTATTCTAACCGCTTCCTCTACGGCTATCTCGTCGAAGGGGTTGACTATGGAGGGGACCCCGTCTCGGATGAGCGTGTTGGTTTTAGGGTCGATCTTTACCTCAGTGACTTCGGGAACCTGCTTAATACAAACTATAATCCTCATCGTTGTTAACCTCTCATAGTCCGCGTCTCTTTTGTTCTCTTTTAGAGTGTAGGGGCTGAATTTTGTGTCGCTATTCAGTGTTCGGCTTTCTCAACTTAAATTTTTTGGAAAAACCTCGACAACCCGAATCTTAGGGGTCATCTCTTGGGGAACTCGCACTCGTGTAAGGGTGCTGGCTGAATTCGCTGTCTCTCTTTTTGGTGAGTCGTTTCACGAGCGTCTCGAGCGGATTTTTGAGGCTGTGACACAGTAAAAATTAAATTTTCAAATTTTTCAATAAATATTTTTAGAGAGCGATCAGGTAATCTGAACTTTTTTGGAGTTGAACTTTTGGTAAAACGC
>JAUQYY010000257.1 GCA_030587505.1 Candidatus Sigynarchaeota archaeon | reverse complement strand
ACCTCGCGGCGATCGCCCTCGCCCTCTACAACGCCTGGCAGCTCGAGAGAACCCGGGACAACAGGCTCAGGGCGGAGGACGCGGCGGAGCGCCTCTCCCACACCCTCGAGCACGCGGCCCTAATCCTCCTCAGAGACTCCCTGGCGACACTCATCCGCTCCCTCCGGAGCATCCTGGCGGAGGCATCAGGCACCACAGTCCCGGCGGCGGAGCTGCTCCACACAGTCTCGGAGAGCAACCCCATCCACGCACAGGTACTCCAGCTGGTCCTCGCACAGGAAAAACCTCCCCCGCCGGCGAAGCCCCCTCCGGCGGGGGAAAGGGAGGTGATTGTCCCGGCTGACTGAAACCAAAAACACCCGCCCCAGGCCGCGGAAGGCCTTAGGGCGAGCCGGAGGAGCCCGAAGGGCACGGGAAGGCGTGGCTCCCCGGGAGAGGAACCCGCGGAGCCTTGGACAAGCCCAGCAGAAGCCAGAAAAAGAAAGAAAATTAACTTTCAAATACTGGATTGGGGGATACCCTTAAATATGATATGTTTTAGTGTAAGAATCGCGGAATTAACGGAGGTCAGATTTTGCCAAAGGAAATACTGGATCCGGAACAGTTCATTGAGCTATCTAAAGATGCCGTTGAATGCCGGGTGAAAGCCTTGGATAGTGGCGTAGTTAAATTTAAGCTGAGAACTAATAAGTATCTTTACACATTGAAGGTTGAGAAAACGGAAGCTGATGAGATAAAGGGTAAGATTAAATGCTCTATCAGGGAGCTTTAAACATTTTACTTCTTAGCTAGTTTGTCTAGTTGTTGCTTTTTTGAGATGATTAATTTTTTCCAAGATATAAGATTCGCATCTTTCACAAAAATTCTTACTTTTTCGATCGGTGTCAAGTATGTGATTCGAAAAGTGCATTACACAAAGGGAATTCGGACAGTGCATTAGGCCAAAACTATGACCTAGTTCGTGAACTGCTTCTTTCACGGTGCGGTCAACAAAAATTTTAGAGTTTGGGGGCTGCCCGTAGAACTCAGGTCTAAGCCGGTGAGTGGAAATTACGCATACGTCTCCGTCTATAATTGCTTGCCCGATAATAAAGTTTAGTTTGTTTGTGAATAAATTCAGTGGGGGTATTCCCAGATATTTTGGGCTTTTTCCAGCAAAACAACGCTTTTCTAATTCTTTTAGGAAGGCAGAGGAGTGATACTGTTGTCTTCGGGGGTTGTAAGCTCCTTCAGGAACCGGAAGGGGATTTGAAACTTTTATTCGTAGGTGGAATATTAAACCGAGTTCACGTTGCAGCGACTCAAGCAGGCTTTCATCTATGTAGCCAATTGGTATGAGGACTATACTTGGCTCTGTCAAGTTACCATTCTCCAAAAGGTGACTTTCTTATAATTTGTGCAGACATAGATGTGGTAAATAAACATTTTCCAGCTGGGAAGGGGAGGGAGTTAGGTCTACGTGTGAAGAATAAAAATAAGTGCTCGATTGTTATTTTAGAAACTCTGAAATAATTGGTAGGGATACAAAAGGGTTTAATTCGGTTACTTCGGCTCGCAAAATTTTATTAAAAGGATGTTCCACTATCTTTTCTAACAAAAGTAGAAACGGGGTTCGATGTTGTCTAAAGACCTGTTACAAAACGTCATTAACAAGGGAATACTGAACGAATTTGGAAGGAGAATTGGGCGGGTAGTAGATCTGGTGATTGATAAGAGGAGTGGTAGAATTCTGGCTATCGTAGCCAAGACTAGTAAATCTGAAGAGCTTCTTCAAAAATTATCGAAGGATGAAAAAGGAAACGTTTACATTCCAGTTTCAGTGGTTTCAGACGTGAGGGATGTGTTTCAAATAGACGAAAAAAAACTTCGACTAATTATTCTTAAGAGAGAAACAGCACAAAAATAGGAAATCTAGGAAGACTGTTTTTCGAAACCCACTCAGCAAAAAATTTCGTGGTGAATAAATAGTAACGGAATATAATTTTATAGATGGCTATGAGCGTACAGGGAACGAATTTCGAAGCTCTAACGGTAAATAAGCATTTAGGGAGTATAAAAGGCAGAAACCCCGCTACTGAGAGAATTATAGAGAGCCTGTGGGAGTACATACCTTCACTAGGTGAGACACAGATAATTGAGAAATACAGAAAAACATTCGTCCAGCTAGCCAGTTTCTCTAAGTTGTTTGAAAGGCAGTTCACAGGCTATGTTCAAGAGGTTTTAAAACCATTCAAACTGAACCATTTGCAGCTAGAACTAGATAGACTTTGGGGAGTAATTAAAAGTTTGCTCCAGAGTTTTTGTATCAAACTGAGTTCTAGCGATATCAAGATACTCAGAGCGCTCCACCTGAACCCCTTATCAACACTAGAAGGAATTTGCTCAGCTACTAGACTGAGTTGGGGCACCGTTCAGAAAAGATACAATAAACTAACAAAAGGAACCGCCTATCGAGTAATAGCAGTTCCGAATTATGAGAAGTTGGGCTTAGTACCAGTTTTGGTGATTACTACAGACAGTGAAAGAAAGATATACAGTAAATATTTGACAGAAGTTCAGAAAAGCAATGGGTGGTTTAACAGCTCAAGACTTTGGGAGATGCTAATACCCAAATCAAAAGTTGAGGAGTGTAAGAGAGTAATTTTTAGACACCTAAGAAATTCGCTGATTTTTGAGAAATCATTTATAGCAAATAACGTAAACCTCGCGTATTACGATGCGAAAAACAAAAGCTGGAAAATTAATTGGCTTCGCTGGGAACTAGAGTTAGAGAGAAAAGAGAAAATTAAGGAACAAGCCAGCAGAGAAAAACAGTCTGGAAAGAAGAGAAAAATCAAAAAAACAGATTTGGGCATTCTGTTTCACCTAACAGAGAATCTAAGAAGAGAACAAAGGGAAATCGCCATCAAACTGAACACCAGCGAATCAAAAGTATCACTATGCAAAAAAGTTTTACTTGATGAGGGATACTTCACACCAATCACCCAACTCACAGAAAGAGTGGGACTAACAGAAAACCTACTCATCATTTACGATAGGGAAATCAAGGAAATACCAACAGCGTTTCTGAAACTCCCCCAAGTAACAATACACAGCCTAATCAACCACAACCATAAAGCAAAACAAACAGCAATCCAGGTTAAACTTCCGCCAGGATCGAAAACGCGAATTAAAAAGATACTGGAAAGAAAATATCCCAACATTCAATTCTCAGATTATACAATCAATGCAACACGCTTCCCGGAAAGCATCCTTGAAATGTTTGACGAAAAAAACCAGAGGTGGAAATGGACACCACTAAGTCTCAAAATATATCATGAACCTGTCAAAACCAAGTGGAGGCAAAGCGAACACCTCCTAGAAAACGCCAGCTCAGGGTCTCAGGTAGCTTCATTTTAACGAGAGGAAACAAAAATAGTGGAATAAGTAACGCGTAAGATTCAACAGAGAAGCACGTTAACTAGCGGGGTTTTGCCTCTAGGGCATCCCATAACTCTTCGCGAATAAACATTCCCAGTTTAACCTCCTCGCCACTCCTCCGCACCAATACGCGTCCACCAGACGTAATCCTGCCGATTGTGGTGCAGTTAACTCCAACAGATCTAATCGCTTCCAAAGCCTCCTGTTCACCTTCAGGTTTAACAGTTACTAACAAAACACCGCTAGAAATTAAACTGAGAGAGTCCACTCCCAAACTGGAGCAGATCTCCACAGTTTCCCTCGCAACAGGAATCAATTCTTCCTCAACCCTAAAACCTACATTCGATGCCCTTGCAAGCTCTACCAAGCCACCCAGTAAGCCACCCTCAGTCGGGTCATGCATGGTGGTCACAACCCCAGTCTCATTAACAGCCAAAGCCTCCTTCACAACACTCAAACATTCAAAGAAGGATTGCGCTCTCAACAAGAGCGCCTCATCTAAAACCTTACTTAAATCCTCAAAGCGATCCGTGGCGAGAATAGCGGCACCCTCCAAACCGACATGCTTTGTCAAAATTATAACATCACCAGCGGAGGCGCCACTCGTCAACACCAACTTCTCCCTAGTGGTCTCTCCAAACATGGCGCCACACAATATAGGCGTACTCAAGTAGGGGACCACCTCAGTATGGCCCCCAACGACGCAAACATCGATCTCCCGCGCGGCTCTATCCACATCCCTACAAATCTCCTCCAAAAAAGGTGAATCAGCTCCATCAGGAAGCAAAATCGTAGAGGTGAAATACAAGGGAACAGCACCTCTAACTGCCACATCGTTCGCGTTAACGTGAACAGCGTACCATCCCATCCTACTCTGAGTGCCGGTAATCGGGTCCGCCCCCACAACCAGCAATCTCTCTCCGAAATCAATAACCGCTGCGTCTTGCCCCACAGCGGGGCCACAAATCACCCTGCCACAATTCACCCCACCGTAAGGAAAAACGATCTTCTCCAACAAGTCGTTAGGAACCTTACCCACCGGCAGTTTCATAACACCACCAGCCATCAAACACCAACTGTTGAGTAAACAGAAACAACACTAGTCTACTTAAACCTAAGGGAAACACAACAAGTAAAAACAAACACAGAACACCTGAAAATAAGGAGAATCTGATGCAAACTCAATACTCAAGATCTTCGTCATCGTGGGTCAGCGGGGTCAGACCTATCATCGTTTGCACGTGATAATCTATACTTCTTTAACGTATTTAAAAAATATCCTTCTTATAAAAGGATACGAGTATGAACGCTATTTAAGGTTATAAAAATCCTGCTGCAACCTTTCTCATTGTAGTTTCGATTCCTCTAGAAACTGAATTCTGCCTTACTGACAGACCAAGGGTTCCCTGGAACCTCCACCCAGACCTTGAAAGGTATTAACACGTTAAGCATCGAGCCATCAGTTCCAAACATCACCCTCTTCAGCTCAAGAGGGTCAATAGCCATTCTAGCGGACACCAGGGATAGTTGTGATCACTCACATAGAGAGTTTACCACTCTGAGAGATCCGGTAACAACTCGCATATAAAAGTCTCCAAAGAACCATCATCAAGAATCACTTGAAGAAAATTTGGGATGATTGAAAAAGAGGTTGGTGTTTGGTGCGGCTGCCGGGATTCCCAAAAAATAGAAACATTCTATGTTTTACTTTGAACCCGGGTTACTGGCTTGGGAGGCCAGTGTCCTAGACCAGAGTGCCCAGTAGTTAACCCTACTTCTGGACTACAGCCGCCCATTTTTACCTTTTAAACCAAGTTGGATAATTTTTGATAATTCATTCGATTAAATAAAAGTATCGACATCATAAACTTCACTGAATAAAAGAAAAACCGAAGAGGGATAGGGAGATTTAGAGGGTATCTATGTACTCTGATGCTTCAGGCGGTTCGGGTTTTAGTCCTTTCCTCTTGCGAATCTCGGCAATCACTTCTTGTGCCAGACTCTTCGGTAAGGCCTCCCATCTTGTGAACTGGGTCTGCCAAAAAGCCCTTCCAGATGTCTTCGACCGCATGTCACTGGCTAACCCGAAGGTCTCCCTAACGGGAATTTCGCCGGTTATGAATGCAAGCGGCCCCTTCTGCTGTACGTCGATTACGCGGCCCCTCCTCTGCGATAAAATACCAGAAACCGTACCTATGTATTCGGGAGGAACACTTATCTGAATCTTATAAATCGGCTCCAGAAGAGTTGGCTCAGCGCTTAGAAACGCACCCCAAATCGCACGTCGAGTCATAGGCATTATCTGAGCTGGGCCCCTATGAATAGGATCTTCGTGCAATTGACAATCTACCACGTTAATTCTTATACCTCTTATCGGTTCCTCCGCCAGGGGACCCGCTTCAGTCGCCCACTTTGCTCCAGCAATCATTGTATCCCGAACCTCACGCAAATACTGAACACCCTTGGTTTGATCCACAACCACGTTTACATGTTCATCTATGGCCCAAACGTTTCTCGCATCTTTGGCATCCCAGCCAGCCCGTTCCCTTAGAATCCTAGCTCTGGCAGCCGCATCCTGATACTCAGATATCTCTCCATCGAGAATTAGTTTAATGATCTCCTCGTTAAGCGGCTCCACAGTTATCCAAACCCTGCTATGCTTGTTAGGGCTCTTACTCAGCACGGGTCCTCCGGTCCCGGTTACTGTTTCACGGTAAACAACTATGGGTTGTGAGGTTGTCACCTCAACCATAGACTGGATATCCTTTACCGAAATCTCAAGATGAAGCTCACCCATACCCGATAGTAGGTACTCTCCGGTTTCCTGGTTGATTGTGGCCACCAGATTGGGATCTTGAATAGATAGTTTTTGCATCAAATCAATAAGCTTCGGCAGGTCCTTAGGATGCTTAGGCTCCACAGCAATAGTGATCACAGGCTCTGAAACATATTTAATTTTCTCAAAGGGAACCATTTGTTCCTTAATATTTTCACTGACGACTGTCTCACCCGCTCGAGCAACATCCAAACCGAGCATAGCTGCGATATTACCTGCGGGAATGCTACGCACTATCTCTCGTCGGGCACCCATGTAAATACTAGTCTGTTGCACACGGTAACCCCTTTTCCCGGTCAGAAGGTAAACGTTGTCGCCCTCACTAATTGTACCCGAAAAGACTCTACCGGTAGAGACGATGCCCGCATGTGGGTCAACAACAACCTTATTAAGGCAAATCACCGTCGGCGCGTCATCATCACACTCACGCATAGCCCTGCCAATCTCGCTTTCAGGATCACCCAGCCAAATCTTAGGAATACGATACGGCTGTGCTTGCAAAGGATTGGGAAGATGCTGCACAAACATATCAAGGACAGCCGCATGCGCCGGAAGAATCTGTTTCAGCTCATCAAAACAATTATCGTTATAGTATGCAACAATATCGCTGAACTTCAATCCCTTCTCCTGCATCTGAGGGATGGTAAACCCCCAGCCATGGAGCGCGGAACCAAAAGCAACCGCACCCTCCGCAGGATTCACTTTCCATCTATCTTTGAACTCCTTTTCACCATACATGCTAATAAGCCCGTTAAAATCTCGAATAATCCTGTTAAGCTTTTCCTGAACCGCTGGGGCATCCAACTTGAGCTCGCGAATCAAACGATCAATCTTATTGATAAAGAGCACAGGTTTAACCCTTTCCTGCAACGCTTGTCTGGTCACCGTCTCAGTCTGAACCATAACTTCCTCAACAGCGTCAACGACCACAAGAGCACCGTCAATAGCACGAAGTGCACGCGTTACATTGCCCGTAAAATCCACCTAGCCGAAAAGGGAAAAACCCCATTTCAGTGGCCTGGAGTATCTATGAGATTTATGACGTAGGGTCTTTGTTCCACTTCGTGTAGGAGAGATATGTTTGCGGCTTTTATCGTTATCCCTCTTTTTTGCTCTTCCTCCAGGTAGTCTAGTGCTCTCGCCTCGCCTGCGATGCTGGGAGAAAGCAGGCCAGCTTCCGCGAGCAGGGAGTCAGACAGCGTTGTTTTTCCGTGGTCTATGTGGGCGATTATTCCCGTGTTTCTTATTTGTTCCTTGTTTTTCATTAGTTTCAGGATTTCTTCTGTTTGCTTGAGTCTTGGCATGTTTACACCTCTTTGCTTCTTTTTCTTTTATGTTTAGGGGTTTCTTTAGGATTTTTTGGTTAGCGTTATTGGTTGTTAAGTTTTTGGACGAGTAGAAGATCCATTTTCTGATTTTGTGAGAGCGCCATATTAGTTGTTCTCGGCGATTGATTTTTATACGCTTTTTGTTTTACGCATATTTCTTTTTATGACGTATGTTTCTGGTGGTTTTATGTTTTGCCCTTGTCGTTTCGGTGGCTCTCAAAAGTTCGACTTTTCGTGGTGTTATTATACCTCTCATCATAAGAAAAAGGGGAGAGATGAGGATTTATGCTGGACCCGTACTGGCCTCTTTTTGATCCCTTAGTACGTAACATGCTCAGCATTATCTTCGGAGCGATTCTGATCACAGGGATAGGTGTGCTCATCTTCAACCTTGTGATGTTAGCCATATCTCACCGCCGCGTAGGGCCCCTCTTGGGCATCACCATCAGCCTGCTCGTTATAGGAATATCCGTCAGATGGGACTGGTTCGTCCTCATCGTCTCAGAGATTATGGGCGGAATGGTGCAGTACGTGGGATACTACCTGTATATGATGGTTTATGAGTGGCTGGCTCAGAACACGCTCACCTTGCCTGCCATTCTACTTTGAAACTCGGAGGCTTCCAATAGTATTAGATCCGGGAGAATCACACCCGCAAGATGCTATGGGCTCCTTATGAAGCCCGCTTCAAAATGTTTTATGTTTTTTCGTGGGAGCGGTGTTGTGATCGACTCTTTACTCAGAACATTGGTTTATTTTTTCATAATCAAACTTAACAAAAAGCTTTAATACTACCGCTTACTCTTCCGCTTGTTTACTGACTGGAGGAATTGAGTTGAGTATGTTTTCGCCTGTGGTACGGTGCGAAGTCGAACAACATGGCAATTATCAGAAATACGAGTATTTCGTTTACGATGTTTATGGGATTGGAGTTATTGGATATGGGGTTGTTTACCGGAGGAACGGCTTCGCAGAGATCAGGGTTATTAATGTTCATCGAGGTTATAGGGAGGAAGGTATTGGAAGCTTGATGCTTCAGAAGATTGTTGAGGATCATTCACAGGAGACTATTTGTGTGAGGACCTTTGATTCGCTTGTTCACTGGTATGAGAGGTTCGGTTTCAAGGTTGTGGACCCTGAAGCATTACTGCTGTTGAGAACTTCAGCTGTTTAGAGGGAATTTTGAAGTAACCTGTGAGATGTAGTAGTTTTTCGGAGGAGGTAGTTCTTAAGAGAGGGCGGACATTAGCTTCGAAAGTGGCTCCTTCTAATCACGAGGGCTTTGATGGTTCCAATGAGAGGCTTATGATTCGCAGACGCCTTCTTTTGCTAGTTGGGATAGGGCTTCTCTCCCCTGTAGAAATCCTCTGGCTATTAGAGTGTCTTTCTCCTTCAGTCTGAATGAGTCTGGGGGGTTGTAGTACCATTTTTTGGCTCTGCGGACTGCGATTATTCTCATTCCTATTTGGTCGTCCAGTGCGGCTTCGCCTATTGTTTTACCCACAAGAGGAGAGTCTTTGCCCAAGCAGCAGCGGGTTATTGTCTCTTCTGCCTGTTCGAAGACAAGTTTTAGTACAGGGTGAGGTTCTATGCCTCTCAGAACTATGTCTGCGATGAACGCTGCTGCATCTGCAATGTTTTCGGAGGCGACTCCGATTCGGATTAGCCCGAGTTTTGTTTGGGGATTAATTAGTTCGTCGTCGATGTTTAGAACCGCCAATTCGAAGTCCATGTGTAGCTTGTCGAAAAATTCTTCCAAGTGGGCGAGTTCCTCCGCGATTTCTTTATTGTTGAAGAGCAAGGCAGAGTATGCTAGGTCGACCATAAGCTCTGACGTGTTTTTCATTTCGACCAGCATATCCTCTATGGACCTCAGTTTTTTCATCTGACTCCGGCTCATTTGTGTTCCTCCACGTTCTGTAGTCTTCCCTCCGCGAGTTCTCTAAATTTTTCAATGCCCACATCGGAGCCTCGAGCTATTACTATGTCACCTGGCTTTAGCTTGAATTTTCCATGAGGGTTGATGATTAATTTCTTACCCCTTCTCAGAGCTATGACATCCACACCTATGTGGTTTACCGAACTAAGTTTGTCTAGGGTTTTTTTGATAATTGGAGAGTTTTCGGACACCATAACGCGTGTTAAGCGTTCTTCCGCTTTGAAAAAAGCGTTTACCACGAGGCTGGGGTCTGCTCCACGGAGCAGTGTTGTTGCGATGTCTCCCGCGGCGTCAGAGATTTTGTCCGTTGCTGAGGCGACTTTCATGATACCAACCATTTGCTCGGCATCGTCTTTGTCCCTCACTGCGAGTGCAGCATTCATAAGTAGGAGGTAGCTTAGAGAGTCTATGCGTTCCTCCAGCTCGAGGACCTCTTCCGTTAACTCCGAATCGTTGAACAGAATGGCAGAATAAGCCAGGTCAATCATCAATTCGGATATGTTTTTCATTTCGGTTAGAAGCTCTCTCACGCTTAGTGGCTTGTATTCTATCTCGTCCTCTTCATCCGCCACTAGTTTATCCTCCTATAAACAACAAAAGGACGGTGTTTCTCCTTCCTGTTGTCCTGTGACTCCAAGAATAGGAAGACCGAGCAACAAAATAAAGGTTTCTTTCCGCGAGTTTATGTCCTCGAAGTTTGTCCAATCGTTAGGTTATAAAAGTTTTCCTGTTCTTCTGAATGCGTCCAAAAATTCGATTAGTCTCTTTTGGTATTATTTTTCTTTGCCATACAAAAAACATTTGTCTACAGGAAGCCCGTGTCCTACGGCTACGTTGTGAAGCTCCTCGACGTGCGGAGGCACTCCCTCCACAGCCTGGGCGACACCCCCCTCGTGTTCATCGCTTCGCAGCCGATTCCATCCCCCGGGAAGGTGTGCGCCGACGTTCACAGGGCGGTTCTCGACCGCCTCACCAAGGAGGCCGAGAGAGAGGTGCGCAGCAGGCACCTGCCAGAGAGGCGCAGGCCCTGGTCCCCGGTGAGAACCAGGGCGCCGCTCATCGACGCCGTGGCCAGGAGGGCGCGGAGCCCCTCAGAGACCACCTAAGGGTCGCCGAGGAGGTCGCGGAGAGGCTGGGAGCCCTCGAGGAGGGGAAGAAAGCCCTCCTTCAGCCCGAAGAAGCTGGCGGCCGTACTCATGGTGAAGGAGCTCATGGGGCTGAGCTTCGAGGCCCTCTCCTCTGAGCTTAGGGCGATCGGCTGCGACGCGAGAACAGAGGAGGCGAAGGAGAGAGGACGAGGGGCGAAGAGCCCCTGCCCCTC
>JAUQYY010000246.1 GCA_030587505.1 Candidatus Sigynarchaeota archaeon | reverse complement strand
AGAGGCGCAGAACGACCGTCGTGCTGAACAAAATAGACCAGACGAGTGAGGAGAACCTAAACCAGGTACTGGACGTGGCCAGAACCATTTTTAACGCGGGAAGCGAGGACAGAATAATCCCCATATCCGCAAAAACAGGAGAGAACATAGACAGGCTCTCGGAACACATATCCCGGAGCCTACTCCAAGCGAGGGAAGTAACATCTTAGTCTTATTTTAGTTTTGGGTTTTTGGGCCTCTGTGTGAGGAGTCCTTTTTGCAAATCATTCCAAGAAGGTCATTCGGCTCTTCCAGCATCATCCCGGGGGGTCACTGGACAAGTTTTTGCAAGGACTACTCAAATTATTCACGCAGAGGGTTTATAAATGTCCCCCCTAGCTCGGAACTTGACTGGAGAAAAACTGTTGAGCAGACTCTACCACTCTGAATTTTTGAAGCTTTTCTCTGGACGGGCGCCGTTTTACAAGAGTGTTTGTGTGAAGCGTCGAACCGTGGGTGTATCCGTCCGTGGATCCTTTTAAACTTTTATAAGGGTGTGGGAGGAGGGTTTGAGAGTTTGAAGAGTATCCTCTGTTGAATTTTTCGGGTTTCTAGGGAAAACGTATAAAAAGGGGTAATTCTCTTCATTTCTGGAAAAATCGTACGCATACTCCGGACGGTTTAAGATTCCGCTTTGAGGAGAAATGAGAATGGGTGATTTGGAAAAAAACGTTGGAGGAAAGGTCGCCGAAAAGGGCGCTGAAGAGAAAGTTATCGTTGATGTGAACGTCCCCCGTGATAAAAGAGAAGAACTTGTTCAAAAGGCGGAGAGGCACCTGGGGTATGACTCCCTCTACGTTTGGAACGCGAACATTAACGGCTACATTATTCAGCTCAGGACAAACGAGAGCCACCTAGACGACTTCTGGAGGGAGAACTGGTTCCCGGCTCCCATGGACAGGAACCTGCGCCCCCACGGAGTCATATACGCTGCCACGGGGATCTACGACGAGCCCCCCGGGGTGTACTATAACTCCGAAACCAAGACCGGTGTGGTTGTTAACGTTAACAAGTACGAGTTCATACGAGCACTGGCATTGGGCATCGTGAATGATGTGTGTGAGGAGCAGGAGCAGTTGAACTTTCTCAGGGGCAGCCTCGTGGACGTGAACGGGGAGGGTGTAGCCTTCCTGGGAGAAACGGGCCGGGGGGTTAGCACCAACGCCTTTCTGCTTTTGGAGATGGAGCGCGCCAGGATACACTCGGACGACATTATATACGTTGAGCAGCTCGGCGGTGAGAAGGGGCGCATATCCACATCGGTATCTGAGAGGAAGTTCTACCTGAAAAAAGACCTGATAAAGATTTCTCCGAGGCTTCAGGCGCTCTACGAGAAGAGCAAGAAGGAGGACGGCTACTTCATACTCGACCCCTGGTGGATAGGGGGAAACGAAAAGTATCTCGACACGACGAGAATCAAGCTGGTTTTCCTGCTCGTGAACAACTCAAAGGACAAGAGGATAGCCAAGCGCTTGAGCCCGCAAGACGCAATAAACATTCTCACCCATTCTCAGCAGCCCTTCTTCAACCCCTACAGGCTCATTCACGACGAGAAGCGGAAGAAGCTCCAGATCGCCTTCTACAAGAACATTTTCAAATTCGCAGCCGTGTACTGCCTAAACGTGGCCCACCCCCTCCTAAAAGTGCAGAAGGAGATAAGAAGAATCATAACCTCGAAGGAGTATCTTGAACCCCTTGAGGAGGAGAAAGAGAGAGCGAAGGCAGAGATAGATGAGATCATAGCTCAGATAAACCTGGACGAGATAAGAGAAGCCGTTGAGGCGCTCTACAACGGGACCAACGTCCAACACCTGTCCCCAGAGGAAATCAAGAAAAGGGCGGAGATTTACGGGACGAAAACAAAGTTCGGCAACTACAACTTCGTCTCGACGGTCAAAAACAGGAGCGCAGGCCTGACGATTATTGTGGGGAGCCCCGAAGTTGTGCAGTACGAGCTTAACCCCAGGCAGAGGGAACTCATGAGAAACCTGCCGAAAACGGTGAAGGACGTCCTCCACTATATTAAAAACGCTCCCCTCGTGTGCACCGAACGAATGATGGGGGACAACCCCTACTTCACACCGAAGTGCACCCTCTTCCTCTCCGTCCACAGGGGCGAGATGATCAGGCTTGCCCACATGGTGAATCAGACACTCTTCCCGCCCAAGAACGAGTACAACGGTCCCCACATCTACATAGTACACATTCCCGAGTGGCACGAGAAAGACAGGCAAATAGTGGTGTTTCCCGAGATAGGAGTCACCTTTGTGCTGGGAACCGATTACTACGGAGAGGACAAGAAGGGATTCCTCAGAATGGCGATGTGGTTCGCGAAGAAGCAGGGAATGCTCGGGCTACACGCGGGGGCGAAAATAATCAGGGCACGGGACGCGAAGACCCGCGAGCTGAAAACCTACAGCACCCTCATCTTCGGGCTCACCGCAACCGGAAAAACCACCCACAGCTGCCACACCCACGACCTGGACGAAGAGGACGGAGAGGGCATACAGATAGTTCAAGACGACTTCGTGGCCCTCAGGCCGGACGGCTCAGCCCTGGGCACAGAGAGGGGATTCTACCTTAAGACCGAGGGTATAAACCCCGAGATACAGCCCCTACTATACAACGCGGTGACGAAGCCGAGCGCAATACTCGAAAACGTGATGGTGGACTACAAGGGAAACGTGCTCTTCGAGAGCGACATTCTGACAGGAAACGGCCGCGGAATAATGCAGAGAGACGACTTCGGAAAGTACAAGAGCCCAACCGTTAACCTGCCACCCCTCAGCGAGGTTGACGGGATGATAATCCTAATGATAACACGCAGAAACACCGTCGTACCCATAGCCTCCAAGCTAACCCTGGAGCAGGCCGCGGCAGCCTTCATGCTCGGAGAATCAATCGAAACCTCGGGAAGCGACCCCAAGAGAGCCGGGCAGTCCGTGCGCGAGGTCGGAACCAACCCCTTCATCGTGGGAAGCAAGGCGGAGGAAGGAAACAGGTTCTACGACATGCTAAAGGGATTCGGAGACAAGGTGCAGTGCTATCTCATAAACACCGGCGGAGTAGGCGAACTCAGGGAGACAAACGAGGAGGGCGTGAGCATAGTGAAAAGAAAAGTGGAGCGTGTCCAGATAAAGGAGATGGCGTCAATAATAAGGGGCATAGCCCGAAACAGCATAGAGTGGGAACCCGAACCCTACTTCGGCACCCTCGTACCCAAAAAGGTTGAAGGCGTCGACATCGGCAGGTTCAAGCTGGAGAAATGGTACAGCATCGAACAGATCGAAGAAATGGTCCAGCAGCTCAAAAAGGAAAGAAGAGAATGGCTCAACAAGTTCCCCGAACTCTACCCAGAAATCAAAAACGCCTTCCCACCCTAAAAACCGAAAAACGAGAGAACCACCGGAACCAAACCAAAAAGCGAAGGAATCTCTTCCACACCGAAACTGAAGACTCTATTCGGCACGTCCGTTTGTACGGACTCAAATTTTTTGGATGGGGCTGCTTCAGCTGGTTTTTTAACAGAAAAAGAATAAATATAATTTTAACCCTTATATTTTAATCAAAAGAGTAATAAAACCCTTCGCAGTAGGGGAAAGACCGACTGACAACTTGAAAAATAACACACACAAATAAAGAAGAGTGGAAACAAAAAGAATACAGAGAAACCACTCTTTGCAATGAGGAAGAAGCGATGACCCAAAAAAAGAACAAAAAGTATGCTCTGAGCCTAATAATCATCTCCAGTCTAATCCTGGTCATGGCAATCCCCCTCATCCTACCAAACACCCAAACAGTTCTCCCACCACCGTTCAACACCAACACAAACACGCAATCACCTCCCTCAACCACCTCAAAGTCAAACCCACAGCCAGTAGACCTGTGGTGGAACTACAGCTGGGCATTCAGACGGGAAATAAACGTAACAGAACCAAACTATGTGGACAGAATTAATGAAACAGCAGTAATACACCTTGATTTTGCTAACGGACACTGCGCCAACAACAGCATTAGAGTACTCTACTACAACCAAACTACCAACAGCTGGGTGGAAGTACCATCACAGGTTGAGAACATAACCTACTGGAACGGTGGGAACCATATCAAGAACTGTAGCTTAATCTTCCCCGTCAACGTTACAAAGGGTGGAACTTCAACCTATTACGTCTACTACAATGACACATACACAGGATCTCCAAAAATGTATTCAACCCCTCTGAGCATTACTCCAAACGGCAACAACTATTTCACCTTCGCGACCGGGGTTATTAGCGGTCTCTATAGGGCTCGATATGTCTGGGATAATGTGGATGATGACGCATCATTCCAAGAATTCAAGGTTAATGGTGAAAACCTTGTTCCGTCGAGCGGAAGGCACAGAGGAATAGACCGGATTGACGCCGATGATCCAGAGCGTGACGGAGCAGCTTCAGGAAATCTCCTTAACTGGACAATCGAAATAGTTGAAAACGGACCCCTAAGAGTGGTTGTCAGAATCGGTAAGCTAAGCACAGATTACTACTGCTGCAATGTGCCTGGCGGTCCCTACGGGCCAATGAACAAGACTTACACATTCTATGCCTACAAGGGCTATGTTTTTGTGGATGTTCAGTGTATAACCTCAAGCATCACAATATATGACTTCGCCACCGTAGTAGTGAATGATAGTTGGGAATTCTATGTAGATAGCTACAACCTTCCCGGAACAGCCTACGATCAGCAATGGACGGACACTCTTTCCTCACCTCAACCTACTAAATACTTGGCTTTAGTGCGAAATGATGGCATTGGCCTCGCACTCCTTGGTGCGCCAGATTGGCCAAAGGACACAGCAGGCAGCACAAGCGTAGAATACGGTGGCCCTGGATCCCGCCACAGTGGTATAGACGGGAGCGTAAGCAGTTTCGGCATAAGAAATGATGGAAGAGCGAGCAATGAGCACAACATAGCTGTACCATTCCAATACTACATAGCTGGTATAACTGAAGGCTACGACCAAGTTGATCAAGTTTGGCTTGAAGTAAACCACCCTATAAGCTGTAACGCTGGCGACGAGAGTAGAATTTTCTACCCACTTATAGTAAACGTCACAGACAGCTTCGGGAACCCTATACCAGGCGCTAATGTAACACTATACGACGAACCCGGCCCCGCTAATTGGAATTACTCTAAAAACACGGACTCAGGGATTGTGCAGTTTTCAGATATACCAGAATTACACTTCAGACCAGTACTGGATCCAAGCCTACGTTAACACATCCTACGCAAACTACTCCAGCGAAGCGATAAGGTGGAATCCGATGGAAAACTGCACAGAGCCCAAAACCTACTGGACACTAAACATAACGATGAACATAACTACTGTGTATGTTGAAGTTTGGGACAAGTGGAGTCATGTTCGTGTTCAAAACGCTAACGTGACGCTGAACTATACTGATGGAAACCTGCAAGACATTTCACAAATCGTTAACGAGTACTTTGCCAACTGCTCATTCTACGCCTACGCAAACAAAAACATAACCATAAATATATCTGTTAGCGGTACACCCAAGGAAATCTTTAAGATTTACGTGTACGGAACGACCACGCCTGTCGAACCACCCATAAACTTGACCTCGCCCAAGTCGCTCCTAGTAGAAATAAACCAAACCATAGGTGCCTCTTCGACCCAGCTGACTTCTGTTAACGGAAGCGTAATTACTGGGTACTGGTCGGACAACATAACCTTCTATGTGTGGTTTAACGTCAGTGGCGGAGGATACCCGGCCCTAGAAGCTAACTGGACGAACTACACAATTTACTACAATGGAAATGAGATTTCTAATGGTACAATGGATGAAGTCGCGCTTGGAAAGTACATAGCAACCTTTAACACCAGCACGGTTGGACTCGTGGGAGGAGCAAACTACATCATAACTGTCAGAGCAGAACCCAACTCAACGGATTATCTTTATCCGATACCCATTAACATTGTCCTGATTCTTGAGGAAATCCCTATGAGTATTACCACCTCGCCATTAATTAACACGACGTGGAACGAAACGGTAGGCTTCGATGTCTGGGTTTACCTGCATGACACACACCACGATAAGCCGGTTGTCGAAGCATCTGTGAAGTACACCATCACGGGAACGAGTTACATAAATCGGAACATGACTATGAGCGCTAAGGGCAATTACTCTATACCTCACAGCGTCCTGAGCAACCTCGTGCCGGGCCAGTACAAAATAAACATCGTTGCCTCCAAGGGAAACTACAGCACCCAAAGCGCCTCCATTGAGCTCATTATCAACAGCGTGAACACCACTCTCCAAGCTCAGGTAGAAATCGTTCAGGGATTCTATGACCAGAACATAACGATTTCCGTTGTTTTCACAACTTCCGATGGAACGCCGATTCATAACGCCAGCGTCGGCTGGATAATTGAGAACACAAACATAACTGGTACAATGGAGGAGGTCGGTTCCACCGGCAATTACATGGGTCAAATACCCGCCGCGGTGATCTCCGCGGGCACTCATCACCTCATCATAAGTGCGGGAAAAGCGAACTACACAACAAGGTACAAATTCCTGATCCTCGAGGTTAAAGGAACCCAGACCACGCTGGCGCCCACCGCGTTTGCGATGCTGCCGGTAGACTCTCCAGCGTACCTCATGCTGGGACCGTTCATCCAAGTTGAAAACTCGCTCCCCGTAGTTCCGATAATTTTCACCTACGTTGACCACAACGGGAACCCCGTGCCGAACGCGACGGTAACGGTCACGGGTGGCTTACCTGTCATCAGCATCGGGAAGGGAGCGGTGAAGCTTTCAGCCCTCCAGCCGGTAGCACTGGGGGCTTCAGGCACATACCTGATACTGGTCCCCACCTTTGGGCTGCCGCCCTCATCGTTCATGATAACCATCCAAGCGCAGGCAGCGAACTA
Organism: Candidatus Sigynarchaeota archaeon; assembly: GCA_030587505.1. Lineage (GTDB taxonomy): Archaea > Asgardarchaeota > Lokiarchaeia > Sigyniarchaeales > Sigyniarchaeaceae > Sigyniarchaeum > Sigyniarchaeum tengchongense. The sequence goes on along the minus strand of JAUQYY010000246.1, from coordinate 1,001 downwards.
TCAGCTTCAGCAGACGCAGATACTATTGTCCATCAAGGAGCGCGCGGTTCCGATACCCTTCACGAGTATAAGAATTCCGCTAACCATGTTCCTCATCACATTGGCAGCCGTTGCCATTCCAACCGCCGCCTTCGGAGCCTACACGTACATTAAGAGAGCGAGAATACCGTACATCATAAAGAGAATCGACGAGCTAATCAAGGCGATCAGCCGAGGAGAAAAAGTGGAGGTTAAGCTCATACCCAGAGAAAAGGTCATAGGGGACCTGCTGCGTGAGGAGCTAGCCATAGTGGGCGTCGAGCCGAGGGTTGAGCGCTACGTGCCAGTCGAACTGGCGGACATGATAATACCGCTCCTAGTCGAGTCAGGAATGGAGGAAAAAGAGGCAAACGCCCTAGCCCTTGAGCTCAGAACCGCGACACCGGCGGAAAGAGAAAGACTCCTAGAGTCCGTAGGAGTCCCCGGTGAACTGAGCGCAAAAATCATCCAAACAATCGAAGAATACGAGGAAAAACGTGAATTCATCAGAAAGCCAAGCAGAGAACCGGCTGAGGAAATGGAGGAAACAGAGGAGCAAGCAGAGGAAGGCGAAGAGGAGGAAAAAACAGAAGACATATCCAATGAGGAAGGTGAATCACCGGAAGAATCTGAGAAGGACTAGAGAACTCAGGGCTGCCACATGATTAGAAAAAGAATCATTCACTTCACCTTTTTTTATTTTTTACTATCCTCATCTCCCCGAACAATGAGTCTCAGCTTCAGAGAATCGAAGGGGATAGTGCGGCACTCTCTTTATTTAGTGGGCTGCTGTTGATTGTTCCTGCTTAACTCTAATCTGATTCTTTCTAGCCCGTCTCTTTTGGCAGCTATTTTCCCGTCGATGTACACGCAGTACCCTTCCTCCTCTTGGTCGATTTTTTTCTCCCTCCAAGTGACCTTTATCCTATGCCCTTTGTACAGAAGGTTGTCGAGAGTGAAGTGCTCAAGGTTCATTGGTAAGG
>JAUQYY010000243.1 GCA_030587505.1 Candidatus Sigynarchaeota archaeon | reverse complement strand
GCCTCTCCCCCTTTTACAGCTACCAGAACAGATTCAATCGCCCCTCTGAACATTTGGAAAAGTTTTCGAGCCTGGAAAACACAAGAGAACTCTGAAAACCTTATTTTTCTCGGCAAACCTCATAAATAATTCAGAAAGCACGTTTTCCCAGCTTTAGAAATGCTTCTAAAAGTCCCCCTTCGGGTCGAGTGATAACAGCGTATCAATTAACAATAGGACGTTGTGACAGATAGAAAAAAATGAGTGGCTCCTCAGCCCGAATCAGAAGGAACGTGCTGTTTTTTTGGTAACCGTCGTAAAAAATGGAACAAATCAAGCTAGGTACGTATTGTAAAGAAAACTTCTTAAACAAGCTTTTTTCTGGGAATATAATCACATTTTCCGCGGAAAATGGGAGTGGAAAATTAACAAAAAAGATAAATAATAACTTGGAATATTGTCGTGCATAACAAAGTATTCTGAGGGACTTGAATGGCTGAACTTCTGATTAAGAATGGTTATGTCTATGATCCTCTCAACAAGATTGACGGAGAAAAAATAGACATCGCAATAAAAGACGGCAAAGTGGTAGAAGAGAGCAAACTATCCAAGAAAGCAAAGGTCATAGACGCCACCGGCATGATTGTGATGCCCGGCGGCGTGGACATCCACACCCACATCGCAGGGGCTAAGGTTAACACCGGCCGCATACTCAGGCCAGAAGACCACCGGAAAGACCCCGTACCCAAAGCGCCCGGACTAAGGTCTGGAGTGGGCTACTCGGTTCCCACAACTTTCATAACGGGATACAGATACGCTCAGATGGGTTACACCACCGCCATTGAGCCCGCAACCCCTCCGCTCAAAACGCGGCACACTCATGAAGAGTTCCTTGACATACCGATACTGGACAAGGCCTGCTTCCCTCTCCTCGGAAACAACTGGTTCGTTTTTGAATACATCGCCAACAACGAACCCGAGAAGCTGGCAGCCTACGTGGCGTGGATAATGAGAGCCACGAAAGGATACGCGGTGAAAATAGTTAATCCTGGTGGCGATGAAAACTGGGGCTGGGGCAAGAACGTAAACAGTCTCGATGACGCTGTAACCTACTTCGAAATTTCCCCACGAGACATAATTGAAGGCCTAGCCCAGGCAAATGAAACGCTGGGTTTGCCTCACACTATACACATACACGGCAACAACCTCGGACACCCCGGAAACTACGAAATAACACTCGGAACATTCGAAACCGTTAAAAAAATAAACGCGGCCACGGGCCGAAAAAATGTAATGCACTTCACGCACTGCCAGTTCAACGCTTACGCGGGGGAAAACTGGAAAACATTCGCCTCCGGCGCCGAACCCATCATAGAATACATCAACTCAAATGACCATATCACAATAGACGCTGGCCAGGTCATCTTCGGAGACACAACAACTATGACGGCCGACGGTCCATGGGAGTTTGCTTTGCGCGAAATTAACAATCAGAAGTGGACCAACTGCGATGTGGAGTTGGAGACCAGCTCAGGTGTCGTGCCCTATGAGTTTAGGCGTAAGAATCCTGTCAACGCGGTTCAGTGGGCGATTGGACTGGAGTTGATGCTGGGGATTGAGGATCCTTGGAAGGTATGTGCGACTACTGATCACCCGAACGGTGGGCCCTTCTTCAAGTATCCGACCTACTTCACGTGGCTTATGAGTAAGAATGCCCGTAAGGAGATGCTTGAGAAGGTTCACGCTAATGCGTCTCAGAAAACTAAGCTTCCTGACTTTGATAGGGAATACACCTTCGATGAACTGGCCGTGGTCACTAGGGCTGGAACCGCGAAGCTTCTCGGTTTGAAGGACAAGGGGCATCTCGGTGTTGGCGCTGATGGTGATGTCGCGATTTACAACTTTAACCCTGAGAAGATGAATCCTTCGACTGATTACAAGGCGTTGGAGAAGGCTCTTTCAAAGGCTGCGTACACGATTAAGGACGGGGAGATTGTTGTTAAGGATGGGAAGGTCGTTGCGACGCCCCTCGGTAGGACTATCTGGGTTGACGTGCACCTGTCCAAGGAGCAGGAAGAATCGATCTTAGAGGACTTAAACTACAAGTTTACTCACTATTACAGTGTGAGCTTCAGGAACTATATGGTGGGAATGGAGTACCTGCCCAACGCCGTTGCTGTAACGTTGGGCAACTCTGACTAAGAGGTGTTGTGGATGAAGACGGTTGAGCTAACTCCTCTTGAGCAAACCAAAATTCCGATTGAGGCTGAGGTTATCTCTCCCGATAACTTTGCGGGAAAGTCGATTGACGAAATAAAAGAGTTGGAGATCTGGAGAGGAAACCGCAAGAAAAAGATTGGGGAGCTTTTCAAGGTGTCTGGTGAAACTGCCGAATCTCCCGAGGAGATTTCGATTGTGATTAATGGTGATGTGCCTACCCTTAAGCGTGTTGGTCAGGGTATGTCCGCGGGCGAGATCGTCATTAAGGGTAAGATTGGTATGCATGTGGGTGCGCAGATGAAGGGTGGAAAAATCACCGTCGAGGGCGATGCGGATCACTGGGCCGGCGCTGAGATGAGGGCTGGGGAGATACACATTAAGGGTAACGCCGGAAACTATCTCGGTGCCGCTTATCGTGGTTCCTACACGGGAATGCGGAGGCTCAAGAAGGGCTTCATGGGAACAGTCATAGTTGACGGTGATGCTGGAAGCGAGGTTGCTGCACGGATGGCAGCGGGTAAAATTGTTGTTAAGGGAAGTGTCGGGCCCTTCGCGGGTTACCGTATGTCTGGAGGAGAGCTGGTGATTCATGGTGATGCTCGGGAGCGTGCTGGAGGCGAAATGTCCAAGGGGAAAATCGTCATTCTCGGGAAGTTGTCTGAGCTGCTACCCACCTTCAAGTTCGAGGAAGAGGTACCCGAAGTAGAACTCAACGGTGAGAAGATTAAGGGTCCATTTCTGAGATTTTCAGGAGACCTCGCGGAAGAGGGGAGCGGTTCAATCTACATCGCAAAAGACAAAAACACGCATATCTCAACATGATTAACTGAAAGCACATAGGGAGGTAAAATGATTAGCGTTAACCGGCAAGCTAAGGTACTAGTTGACCGGATGATTGAAGACTCTAAACTGTTGCAGATTGAATCAACCGTGGCAGAGAACGGTGCACACATCATAGACGCTGGGGTTAACACCCCCGGAAGCATCGCCGCGGGTGAACTCGCCACCGAAGTGTGCCTGGGTGGTCTGGGAACCGCTAGGGTGGTCACATCCCAGTACGGCGATGTTTTCCTTCCCTCCATAATGGTTTCCACGAGCTATCCTCCGATCTCCACACTGGGATCGCAGTTCGCCGGCTGGAGGATTACTAACAAGGAGGGGAAATTCTACGGTATGGGCTCTGGCCCTGCTAGGGCTCTCTCTCTGAAACCCAAGAAGCTGTACCGGGAGATAGATTACAAGGATGAGTCTGACGTAGCAATACTATTCCTTGAGGCGGACAAGTTACCGAGCGAGGAGATAGTGGAGGTTATCGCTGAAGGATGCGGTGTTCAACCAAGCCAGTTGTACCTGGTGGTTGCTCCCACGAGCAGTATAGTTGGGTCGGTTCAGATATCTGGAAGAGTGGTTGAAACAGGTATACACAAGATTTCCGAGGTCGGGTTGGACCCCAAGAAGATCGTGTACGCTAATGGAAGCGCACCCGTAGCTCCCATACATCCCGACAGCACAAAGGCTATGGGTAGAACCAACGACCAGATAATAGCGGCGGGCCACGTTAGCCTGTTCGTAGATGTGGAGGATGACGAGGAACTCGCAGAAATCGTGAGGAAAACCCCGTCAAGTGCTTCAAAAAGCTACGGGAAACCCTTCTATCAAACCTTCAAAGAGGCGAACTTTGACTTCTACAATATTGACCCCGGCATCTTCGCACCGGCTAGTATCCTTGTAAACAATATAAGAACCGGTAAGTCCCACGTAGCGGGCAAAATAGACGTTCCCCTGCTCAAGAAGACAATAGGAATCTAAAAATTTACGCTTCTTTAGTCGTTAAGTGGACTATCATGAACATTCTTCTATGCTTTTCAGCCTCTTGGAATCATAAAAGGTTTTCAATCATCTCACTTATCACCCCTTCGGGTAGTGGGTGCCCTTATTTTCTCGCAAGTGTGGTGGTTTTCCCCGTCTTTGGGAGCACTGAATAATAGGTGGTTTACTTTGTTTCTGCTGTGAAAGAAAAAGATTATGAGCGGCAGCAGTTCGACTAAAATAAGAACATCGATACGGTAAATAAAAGGAGTTTGTGGGTTTTTAGAACAGCTCGTATTTCCTTTGGATAAATCCTTTCCATATGTTTGGCATGTCTTCTAGTACTTCTTCAGCTATAGCCTCAGCTGTGCTTTTAACCGTGTTTATTGAACCGTCCATGTTGATTTCAAGGTTGATTCCTTGTGGTTCAGTTATGGGGGCGCCTATTTGGCTCACTATGTAGACTGAAACGTTTTCCACTCTGGGCTCCTCTTTCACAAGCGTGTCTGCGATTCTCCTCGCAGCTGTGTTGTACGTTTTTCCCACGTGTGTGACCGGGTTCTTTCCCGCGGTTGCCTCTAGGGTCATTGGCCTGTAGGGCGTAATCAAACCGTTGGCGCGGTTCCCCCTGCCGACCTGTCCATCGTCGCCGTGCTCGGCCGAGGTGCCAGTAACTGTGAGATACATCAAGTCCCTTTTGAGTACGTCCGCCGTGTTTACGTATACGTTTACGTCCATTTCCGTGATTTTGGAGGCCAAGTCTAGTGTGAGTTCCTTGATTTCCTCTTTAACGTTGATGTAACTGTCTTTGTCGGGTGTTTCACTGGCTACTATAGCCGCGGCTATCGTTAGGTTGATCGTGTTCTGGCGTCTCACACCCATAACCTTTATGTCCTCTCCGATGGCAGGGTATTTCTTCTTACACTCCGGCGAGTTGAGCATCTTCTCCGTCTGATACACTAGCATCTCTGTCTCCGTGAATGGTGCGAAGGATACCCCGAAGCTTGTGTCATTCGCTCTTGGTATCTCGTTATCCTCCTCAAAGTTTCCCACTAGATCCACACTACCTGGCTTAATTTTGTAGTCTACGATTATGTCGCTTGTGACATCCAGGTGTGGGAACTCCTTGGCCATCCATTCCTTCGTGTGGCCAACAGCGAACTTTCCTATAGGCACCTTTTTCGTAACATCGTTTCCCACTTGGGCTGTGGCTCTACCCACAAGAAGCAGGTAAATGGGTTCTAGGACCTCACCGCCGCCAAGTCTGGCGTTGGACTGTCCGCCGACCAGCACACACTTGTCGACATTGTGGTGGAGTACCCGTCCAAAGTTTTCGAGGTAGTACTCGCACAGTGCTATGCTCAGCTCTTCAGATGCTTTGTCGCATATGGAGTCTGGGTGTCCTTTCCCCTTGCGTTCAACCATTTCCATGGGTAGCTGGGAGGGGGGTGGCCCAAACGCTTTGGAGACTTCCAGATTCATTTCCAACACCTTCAGGAGGGGGTTACCCCTTTGCGATTTTGCTTGACGTTTTACAGCATTTTTCTTTTTTCTCGGTAGGTTTCACCCCTACTTAACAGGCCTTTATCAATTTTTTGTAAACATTTTTTTTGACGTCCGCACAACATGGTTTGTTTGTAATCATTCATGTGTTCGGATGTGCGGGCTCATGTTTTATTCCATTAAATCATATTTAAATCATACTGATATGTCTTTTTAA
>JAUQYY010000238.1 GCA_030587505.1 Candidatus Sigynarchaeota archaeon | reverse complement strand
TGTAAGAGACTTTTACTGATTGATAAGTTTATAGGTGTTGAAAGCCTTGTCATACAATTTTGACGCGATAGTACGTGATCTCCAGGCGAAAAACCCTAACATAACCGCGATTGCCATACTAACTCTTGACGGACAGGTTCTGTACCAAACCAATAACTGGAACGTGGTACAGGACGCTCCGAATTTAATAGCCGCATGGAGAGAAAAGGCTCCATCGATCTACGTACAGGGCATAAAGTACTCAACCCTCTCGGCGACCGATGAACGACTTGTCGCGACAAACGTCTCGGGGATGGGCCACATCATCATGGCCACAGCGAGATACCGTGCGCTCTTAATGGCGTATGTAACACCGCAGGGGGACACCCAAGGCTCTTATGTTGATATTTCACGCGCCGCAGCCCAGCTAGGGTCTATGTTCTAAGCCCCTTTTCTTTTTTGTCCACTCAAAGTGAATCTTTCTCCCCTTACGTTTGAAAATCCTTTCAGAGTCTCTCATTTTTCGGAAAGATGAAAAGTAGGATAAGAATTGGGGGGTTGGTTCTCCTTTTGTGTTTAGAAGAAGCCGAGTTCTTCGGGGTCGAACCAGTCTGGGAACCAGCGATAGTGTTCCGGTGGATACGCTTTTCTTAGTCCCTCGTAGTTAGCTTTTGCCATTATTACGTTTCCGCGGCGGTCTTTGAATGTGACTACTAGATTCTTTTCTTCGAGTGCGGTTATGAGTTCGAGGATTTTGTCCTTGTCGAGTCCCGTTTCCTTCTGTATATCCTCTATGGTCATGTATAGTCCGGGGTTAGACCTGTAGTCTTCCGCAAGGATTTTGAGCATAACCTCTTCTGTTATCTCCTTACCCTTCCAGGGACTGTCTTCCAGGCTTAGTATCGGTACCTCTAGGTCGGGATCAATGCGGAGCCGGAACGGCGTGTCCATGTATTTAAGTGCTCCTGTTCTGTATATGATCAGCCTTTGAATCTCGTTGGTTCCTGCTACTATCTGGCCGATTTTTCCTTCTCTTACCAGGCGTTCTACGGGATAGAACTTTGTGAGTCCGTCTCCTCCCATTATTTGAACAGCTTCCAGCCCGGTTTGAATGGCGTAGTCTGTGTTCAAAAGTTTCGCTATGGATGCCTCCACGGCTGCCTCTTGACCGCTGTCGAGCAGCATCGCCGTGTAGTACGTTACGAGTCTCGCAAGCTTGTTCATGGTTATCATATCAGCGATCTTAAACTGGTTGTTGACAAACCTGTTCATTTGCTGTCTGAACTGTACACGTCTATGAGTGTAGTAGACCACCATTCTGATGATGTCGTCCAGTCCGCCCGCAACGAGGGCGGATGCGACAAGCCTCTCAAAGTTTAGCCCGCTCATCATAACGGCCCAGCCGGCACCAACATCACCTATCCTGTTAAAGTCGGGCACCCTCACATCATCAAAGTTCAGGTAAGCGTTGGGGACATTGTCGAAGCCGACGAGTTCGTTAACCTTTTCTAGGGAAAATCCAGGTGTTCCTTTCTCCACGATGAAGGCTGTCAGATGTCCGTATTTCCTTATAACTTCCGGATCATCGCTTGTTTTGGCGTACACGAAGTATCTTTCTGCTGGACCTGCGCCTGTGATGAATCTCTTTCTTCCCATGATGACCCATTCGTCACCCTCTTTTCTTGCGGTGGTCCATACGGATGCCGCGTCGCTACCCGCGAATGGCTCTGTTATGCAGACTGCTCCGAGCTGTCCTTTCGCGATTTTGGTTAGCCACTCTTCTTTTTGTTCTTCGGTGCCGAAGTGTAGTAACTGGTGCAGGCCGCCTAGCATTGATACGACAAAAACGTGTCCCACTGCGTATAGCCGTCCTAGTTGTTCCGCTGCTATGCAGCATCCTGTGGCTCCGAGTTCCAATCCGCCATATTTTTTGGGAACACCTGCCCCGAAATATCCCTTTTTTTGCATTTCCTCTACTATATCCATAGGGAATTTTCTTGTCCAGAAAGCTTTTTCGGCTCTCGGCATGTTTTCGGTGGCAAATGCTTCTACTTCTTCCGCGAACTTTTTTTGTTCGTCCGTCCACCAAGGAAAGGGTTCCATTTTTCCACACCTATATTGAATTTTGACTTTTTCGGTACATTATTCTGTTTTTGGATTTAAATTAAACGCAATATACCCATTGTTTAATTTGAAAATTTCTCATTATTTTTATTAAATAAAAATTTTAATAACTTAATAGAAAAATAAAATTCGGGGTATTCTACACTCCAATGCACACAAGCCGTTCTATCGGGTTTTACCTTTCCTCTCTATTTATGGGTGTGGTCAGTAGAGTTTTCGTACAAGTTTAACGTTTCGTGTGTCCATATCGTATTCAACAAGCTTCGCGCTTTGCAGATCGTATATGCTCTTGAGAACAGTCGCGGGTTGGAATCCCGACGTCTTTGTTAGTTCCTCTCGAGTTAGGACGTTCCTCGCACCGTGGAGAAGCCAGAGAATCCTAGCGTGAGGCAGACCAGCAAAAACCTCTTCCAGCAGGGTAACGTATATTGTCAAGAGTTCTCTAACATTTATAGCTTCTTCTTTTTGTTTTGAAAGCTCCTGATACATGCTGCTTATTTTTGATAACTGTTCCTGAATCCCCTGCAACTCTTTTTTCATTTCCCTGTTTTCCTCTTCCATCTTCCTTATTTCTTCCTCTCTTTTTGCGCTTCGCTCCTTAACCGCTTCTAGGTCTTTGGTGAGAGCTTCGATTTCCTCTTCTTTCTCTTTTATTCCCGTCTCTAATTCTTTTATGCTCTTGTCTTTGGCTTCTAACTCCTGCTGTTGTTCGTTGATCTTTTTGTTCAATTCTTCTATTTCGGTTCTGTAACGTTTTAATTCCTCGTCTTTCTCTCTTAGCTGGTTTGTAATGTTTTGTATTGTATCTCTTACCTCTTTCAGTGTCTTGTCTATTAACCCAGCGGCCTCTATCGCAGAGTCTATTTTTTGTTCCCCTTCGGTAATCATAAATTGGTTCTCCCCTGCTTCCTGTTTCTTTTCATTCAAATAGTAACAGAAGTATATAAACTTCCCCCCGCTTGGAAAGGAAATCGAGAAAAAACAGGTGGGTGAGGTGCAGTTTTTGAGTTAGCTTACTTTAACGATGGCTTCGAATGGACAACTGTCAACGCATTGGAGGCAGCCGATGCAGTCTTTCTGGTTTAGGCTTATTGTGTAATTCTCATCGAACGTGATTGCATCTACTGGGCAGATGGAGTAGCACTGACCGCAGTGTGTGCATTTGTGTGGAAGGATTTCAACGAACTTTCGTGTTTCGACTATAACTCCCTTTTCTTTGAAGGCTTCGATTAGCTCGGGGGCTCTGTCGTCTGGGGCTTCTATAAGCATTTCGCCGCCCTTCTCGTCAATCTTTGCGGTTAAAATGTTAAAGGGAATCTTCTTTTCTAGGATTACATTCGCGGTGATTGCTTCCCCCACTTTTTTGGTGTCGAATATTATGCTTATTTTCAATTTTTTCACCACCTTACCAGTAGTTGGGATATTTCCTCGCTTGTCACGATTCCCAGAACCTTTCTTTTTTCGTCTATTACTGGCAGTGCGGAAATCTTATGCGTTTCCAACACTTTAACCACCGCATCTACTGGATCGTCTGGTTTCGCCGTGTAGACTCTTCTTACCACTATCTCCTCCAGCTTATCCTTATCGTTAGCTACCGCACGCGTGACATCGAAAGAGGTGACTATCCCTTTCAGAGTGTTATCGTTATCCACTATGACTATGTGGTTAACATTCTTTTCCACAATCAGTTTTGCCACATCGTGGATGCTCGTGTCGATGGTGGTCGTTATCGCGGGTATCATTATGCTTCGTACAAACTGAATCTCCTTTGTGATTTTCATCGGTTTAAACTCCGTGGTTGTTGGCAGCGTTTCAGCCGGCTTGTTTAGGAAGAATCTGCCCTCCTCTATCCATTCTTTCAGTGTCTGAGCTATTTTTCTCGCTGTTTTCAGACTCGAAAGGGGGGAAACCTTCACGGTTTTTCCGTTCAGTTCAATTCTACCCGATTTGAGCTCCTTGTAGGTGACCTTTCTCAGCACTGGTCTGTTCCTTCTCGGCACTCCGTAGTCCACAACCTCTGTGACTATGTCTTCGTCACTTATGGCTGTTTTCTTGGCCAGTCCCTCGTTTAGTATGGGTATCGGGATGCCGAGGCCCACGTACATGGTTGTGCCATATTTCGTGAAGGCGGCTCCCTTCAGGTACTCGGGGCTCATCTGTTTAAGGTCGCCTTTGACCATTATGGTTCCGAAGTGGTTTTTGGGATTGTGTTGTGTTCCCTCTCCGATTATGTATCCGACTCCGCCGCCCAGAAATATTCTAGTTCCTATGCCTATTGTCTCGTAGTCCGGATCGTTGTAGAGGGGGCTCAGGCAGCCCGACCCCGAGAAGGTGACGTTTCCGTAGTTTGCTAGGAGTTTTCCCATGTAGGTGTAGATTGTTTCGTCGCGTCCGTTGGTGGCTGCGTTGTACCTTTGGTAGGCGTTTCTGGGGTTGCACAGGATTGCTTGGTTGAGGTCGTCTATGGTTAGGGTGGTTTCGAGGTGTGTTCTTGGATAGCAGTCGGTGCCGTATGCTCTGGCTCTCAGCGTTATCTCCTTTCCACCCACCAGGTCTTCTATTACGTGGCCTCCGCCGTACTTGAAGGGTTTTAGCGTGCTCATTTTTGTGGCTCCTATGTAGCAGTCGACCGCCGCGTTTCCATGGTAGGCTTCGACATCGTTTAACCATAGTTGCTCCATTTTTATTGGTGGGTCTGAGTGTCCAAAGTTTAGAAAGGCTCCGCTTGAACACATGGCTCCGAAGGTTCCGGTTGTTACCACATCGATTTCTTTCGCGGCCTTTTTTTCGCCTTGCTCTTCTACTATTTTCACCATCTCTTCCGCTGTTACGACTATTGCGTCTCCTCTCTTGATCTTTTCATTTATTTCCTCATACGTTTTCAAGTTGCTCTCCGTCAAACTTGTTGCCTCCTGAGAGGGTATTTGGTTTTGGTGGCTTAACGTACGTTAAATGATGGTTGTGATGCGAAAAGTTATAATTACTCCTATATATATTTTTCTGATGTTATTATGAGTAAAGGTAATTTTTCAGTTC
>JAUQYY010000234.1 GCA_030587505.1 Candidatus Sigynarchaeota archaeon | reverse complement strand
GTGCATATATTTATGAAAAGTTTGGTGTTAAGATTGACAGGATTATCCATTCTCCTGTTGATTGTGAAAAGTTTAAACCCAAACGTGCCAAGTCTCTTGAGGACTATGCTCTAACTTACTTCGGGAAAGAAACCAAGTTTTCCACGATTAAAAAATTGGTCCAAACAAGTATAAAGATTAAGGCTTTTGGAAGCAAAATGTCCTATGTTCCAAGAGAGTTACGCTGCCGTAGGGGTATTGAGCTTTTGGGGCGCGTGTCTGACGAGGAGCTAATTGAGCTATACTCAAACGCGTTATTCACCGTGTTTCCCTTCACAAATGAGGAGTTTGGATACATACCCGTGGAGAGTATGGCGTGTGGAACTCCGGTCCTAACCTTCGCTTCTCAGGGTCCGGGAGAAACTGTGATCGATGGGAAAACAGGCTGGCTGGTGAAAAACGATGAGGAAATGGTAAAAACCGCGAAGGAAATCTGGAGGAGAGGATACCCCGAGCAAATGCGACGTGACTGCAGATCCAGAGCCATTGAATTTGACGTCAAGAACATTGCAAAACAATGGCTAAACCTACTAGAAACAGCCAATTAGGAACAGCATCTATTGTCTAAAAAATTCGCGGATTTTTCTCACTCTTGGAAACTAGACTATCTTCTCAGGATTTTGATCGGATAAGCCGGCTGTCCTCATTTTTGTGGTTGAAAATCATTTATCCAGCCTTCGGCTTTTTAGCAAGTAGCAGACTCGTTGTTATGGGATGTGAGATGTTGACTAGTGGGGGTCCGGTGTATCCTTTTGATAGGAGCATTATTCCGTCGATTGCGATAACTAGTCCGTATTTTTTGCTCTGAAGAAGTTCCGGTACGACCGAATTAAAGGAAACCGGTGGTTTCGGCCAGTTTCCGTAGTTGTACGGCGTCACGTAGTACCAAATGGTGGTGGTATCCACCAGAATATAGTCGTATTCAACATCGGGATAGTACACGGGATACGCGTTAAGATTGTGGGAAAGGTGGGGGAAGATATCATTCTGGGTGGAGACTAAAGAGTAGGGAGGAACAAGTTTCACAACTGTTTCGAGTATTCTATTGTGCGGTGATATTTCCTTGGCCAGCCTTAGCGGCGTCCAGGCTACGCCACAGGATAAACCTACAACAAGAAGAATTACCAATGTCACGGTGAGGGGTCTCTTGTACACTTCCAGTGTTATTGTTCGTAACCGCTTTCCTTTACCCAAAATTTTTCGTGTGAGTTTACTTTTAGACGCTTTTTGAATTAGGGTTCGCGAGAGGTGGACCGTGGCTTTCGCCCCGTAGATTGCTGAGATAAAAACGAAGGGTATAATGAGGGCGGGGTACTGGGTGCCCACCGGTAGGTAATAGTTTGGGAAGAGGGACAGGAGGGAAGCTACGAGCCAGGGGGTTGCTATTAAGAGCGATGGAGGGTTTAGGAATGATAGGAACGCCACGGGGGCGAATAAGACTAGTAGGTAGAACATTTTCGCGGGAAACGGGGTCAGTGCCAGCTGAAGAGCGTAGAGGGGACTCAGAACAATGTGGATTATCATTTCAAGGAGCCCTACACCCAGGTATCCCCACCAGAGATAGTATGTCTGAGCAGTTAAACTGTACATTGCTATGATCTTACTGGCAACCACGTACCACAGGACACTCACACAAAGTGTAAAAAGAGAAGAAAGGACGCTGCCGTCCATCAGCAGTTCCTTGGGTGTGAACACTAGATCAGCAATTCTCCTCCTATTGACCCATAGCCCATAGAGACCCATAAAGAATACGATTAAGCTGACGGTTTCTTTACACATCATTCCCAGAATTATCAGCAGGAAATACGGAAGGTATCTTTCTTTCTTGAAGAGGTAGAACGCGGATCCGAGAAAGAAGGGTACGAGACACTCGGGGTGAAAATCGTACCAGTTGACACCCTGGAGAGGAGGGTACAGTAAGTATAGAACCGCAAAAAGTAGCCCTGCTTTCGTGCTCCCAAGCTCGTCCCTAGCGAGGTAAAAGATGGGAATTGCGCCCAGAGGCAGGAGGAGGGATTGTAGAACAAGAAGGGTGAGTGGACTCGGGTAGATTGAGTAGGCTGGGAGAAAGAGTAGGAGTATTGGGTCGAAGTGTGTTTTGAAGTGGATTCCGAGTTCGGGCGTGTTGTAAAGAAGCAGGCCGTAGCGTAGAGTTGACCAGAGACTCTGCTCGAAAATCCCCAGATCGCCTGCGTAGGTATCAAAAGTATAGTATTTGAGTACAGTAAAGTATGAGAAGGTTAAAGAGTAAGTGAGGATAGATGCGGCTAAGAGGTGGGTGGCCTTCTTTTCAACAAGTTCTAGAGCTGCTCTGGTTGCGTCAATGATATTCACTTTTGCCTACCACCCTTCTTTGATAAAGCCTCGCTTCCTTCACGGGGATTTTCACGTGGCGTTTTCACGTTTCAATTCTTCTTTCAGTTTACACACGTATCTGATGTTTATTTCTCTGTTCGGTGGGGAGGTACAGTTCACGCTTGTTCCAGTAGGGGGAAGACCGTGGTGTACGGGTTTAGGCGGGTTTAGGGAAGTTTGATTTGATGGTATCTTCCCAAAATTGGGTGTTTCTGGGTTCCTAGCCATAGGGAAAGTTCGAAGCTTCCCCGAAACATTTTTTTCTGGATTTCTTGGTCTGATATTTTTCTAATTG
>JAUQYY010000204.1 GCA_030587505.1 Candidatus Sigynarchaeota archaeon | reverse complement strand
AGCTGGACAGACTGGTGGGAGGAAAGATTTTCGAGCTGGCTGTCGGTGAACTCGCAGGCGAGCACCTGGCAGACTTTGTTGTTGAGAAAATAGTTGTAGACCTAACGCCGGAGGAAAAGGAGGAGTACGAAAGAGAATACAGGATTTATTTAGACTACCTTGCCACAAGCAACATATCGCTCAGATCCCCGGGTGACTTTAAGAAGCTGGTGCTCAGGAGCGGGAGAGACCCGAGGGCGAGAGAAGCACTGCTCGCAAGGCACCGAGCTAGGGTGATAGCGCTGAACGCCTCATCCAAGTTGGACGCGCTCAGAGAGATTCTTGAAAAGCATGCGGGGGAGAGAATACTGATTTTCACTCAGTACAATGATTTGGTGCATGCGATATCAAGGGAGTTTCTGATTCCGTCCATCACCCACAAAACGCCGAAAAACGAGAGAGCTGAAAACTTAGAGAAGTTTAGAACTGGAAAGTACAGGGTTATCGTCACATCCAAAGTGCTGGACGAGGGGGTAGACGTCCCCGAGGCGAGCGTCGGGGTGATTCTGAGCGGGACCGGAAGCAAAAGAGAGTTTGTGCAGAGGCTCGGAAGAATTCTCAGAAAGAAGGAGAACAAGTCTGCGGTGCTCTACGAGATAGTCACAAAAGCCACATCTGAGGTTTCCATATCCAGAAGGAGAAGAAGCGCACTCGAGGCATAGTTATGCTGCCTTCTGAACTACTAGTTTCGAGGGTTTGGGGAAAAAGAATAACACCCGTTTTCTCTCACCTGAACGAGGAGCAGGTAGCAGTCGCCGCAGAGATCATCAGGATTTACAGGGACTACGTGGGGAGAAAGCAGGGCGAGCTGGCGGAGGTGCTTGAAGAGTTCGAGGAGGGGTTAAACTACAGGTTCATTCGAGGGTTACGTGTCCTTCTGGAGAGAAGGTGCAGGTTCGAGAGCGCCAGCCCCCTGAATCCCGTGGAGGCGCGGAGGGTAGTGTTCGAGGAGTCCAATAGGCTGGGCTTAGCAACGACTAGAGAAAAGAGGCTAAGAGTGTTGAAAAAAGCCGCGTCCATCCTCGGAGTGTCCGTTGAAGATTTGGAAAAATCTCTGTGGGCGGACCACGAGTCGGAGCTGATACTCCGCGAGTTCGATGAAATCGATCCTGTTGAGCTCCTAAGGTGGTACAATCTCGCCCTAGCCCAGACGCTGCTATTCAACGCAGTAAACATGGAGATCACGGTCAAATCAGGGTACCAGGAACTCTTCAGAGCGATAAAGTTTTATGGCCTGATGTACACAGCAGAGACACGCGACGGCAGTTTCGTAGTAAACATCGACGGCCCGGTGTCCCTCCTAAAGCTGACCGAACGCTACGGGACATCCATGGCGAGGCTTCTCCCCCTGATTGTTTCGCTGGAGGGATGGCGAATAAAGGCAAACATACTAAGAAAGGGATTCAGGGGGAAACCTCGAATCTACAATTTCGTGATGGACTCAAAGGAGAGAGACAAACTGAGAGTGAGTTACGCTGCGGAGAGAGAGGAGTTCGACAGCCGAGTGGAGGAGGACTTCTACCACAGGTTCAAAGCCCTAAGAACAGGCTGGAAAATAACCAGAGAGCCCGAACCGCTAATAAGTGGCTCCACGGTGATGATACCCGACTTCGGCTTCGAAAAAGAAGGAATGAAGATTCTGATGGAAATTGTGGGTTTCTGGACAGAAGAGTACCTGGAGAGAAAAATCGCCAAACTCGAAAAAATAGAACAGGAGCTGATTCTAGCCGTCGACGAAAACCTCGCCTGCTCAACCTTCGAGAACGTTCCGGGAAAGGTAATATACTACAAGAAAAAAGTACCCCTAAAACCAATCGTCAAAATACTAAGAGAACTCGAACAGAACAAAATAAACCAGGACATCGCCAAGCTGAAAATCGCCACACTCCAGATAAACAAAGACGTAGCCACACTGGAGGAACTAGCGGCGAAACACAGGGTAAGCGTAGAAGCACTAAGAAAAAGCATCAACGTGAAAGGCTACACACTCATAGGAAACACTCTGATAAGCGAAAGAATGCTAGAAAAACTAAGCCAAGAGCTGGAAAACATGCACATCAAAACCCGCTCCGAAGCAGCGAAAATCTTTCAGAGAGAAGGAATAACCGAGGTCGACCGCTTGCTCGACGCCCTAGGCTACAGAGTTATCTGGTCCGCGCTGGACTTCGAAAACGTGCAGATAGCCAAAAAGAAAGACCAAACCTAACACAAACACAAACTGGAATACTGAAGACCAAAGTCTGTGCACTACATTTTTTAGGATCGGAGGTGCAGTGTTAAATACTGTTTGTACTGTTATTCGCGATTCTTACGGTGGGGATGAAGTTATGGTTAAAAGATTATCAGTAGTTGATAGCGAGAGATGCACTGGTTGTCAGCTCTGTATGTTCAACTGTTCGCGTAGATTTGGAGTGGGTGGTCTTGGTAAGAGTACCATTCATGTTAAGTCGGCTGGCGGTGTTGAGAGGGGGTTCGTTGTCGTGGTTTGCAGAGCCTGCGAAGATCCTGCCCCATGCGCTAGAGTGTGCCCAGTGGATGCACTCCAATCAAGAAACGGGTACGGAGTAACCCTGAACAGGGACAGGTGCATCGGGTGCAGAATGTGCGTTGAGGCTTGTCCCATAGGCGCGGTTTTCTGGGACGAGGAAAACAACAAGCCAGCGATATGTGTGTACTGTGGGGTTTGTGCAAAATACTGCCCCCACAGCGTCATAGCACTGGAAGAAATCAAAACAGGGAGTGAGGTGACCTAATTGTCAGAATTCCTGCCCTCAAACGTTCTGTACATCGATTTGTCCAAACATCTTTACAGAATAAAAAACAGAGAGGAACTCTTCAAGGAGTATATTGGAGGAACGGGGGTAGCTACACAGCTCCTGCTGGAGGAGTGCGAGAAGGGATGCGATCCCCTCGGTCCGGGTAACGTAATCGTCTTCGCTGTGGGTCCACTTACCAACCTCTACCCCATGGCCTCAAAAACAGTAACCATGTTCAAGTCCCCTCACACAGGTAACCTAGGTGAGAGCCACGCGGGAGGCAGAAGCGCCGTAGCCATCAGATCAGCCGGCTACGGAGCAATAGTGATAAAGGGAGTTAGTGAAAGCCCGGTATACCTCGCGATTCACGAGGACGAAGTGTTCTTCAGAGACGCCGCCGCCTACTGGGGTATGGACAGCGCGCAAACGGTTGGCAGAGTCATACGAGAGAATGAGCCCGGCTCTGGGATGAGAACAATTATGAGGATTGGGAAAGCGGGAGAGAACCTTGTCACATACGCCAATCTTGTTACCGAGACCTACAGACACTTCGGCAGACTCGGACTCGGAGCAGTCTTCGGCAGCAAAAAACTAAAAGCGGTCCTCGTATCCGGGCGAAAAACCACCCCAGTAGCCGACAAAAAACTCTACAGAGAACTGTACGAGACGCTGTATAATCAGCAGACAAAATCCTCCGCCCTGCGGAAATACCACGACCTGGGAACCGCCTCAAACATCCTGGTCCTAAACGAACTGAAAGGACTGCCAACAAGGAACGTGAAACAGTCAAGCTTCGAAGGCGCGGAAGAAATCTCCGGGGAAAACCTCGCCGAAAAATACCTAGGACGACGAGTCGCCTGCGCCCACTGCCCCGTAGCATGCATCCACCTAGCAACACTCAGAGAGCCATACATCGACGAGCCATACTTCTACAAAACCACTTGGGTCCCATACGACTACGAACTGTTATACGCCCTCGGATGCATGCTAGGCGTCTCAAGCGTCGACGGAGTCCTAAAACTCATCGACGAGGTCGAAAACTGGGGTCTAGACGCCATGAGCACAGGCGTAGTCCTAGCCTGGGCAACAGAAGCCGTAGAGAAGAACCTCGTAACAAAGGAGGAAACTCTCGGATTGGAGCCAAAATGGGGAGACCACGAAACCTACCTCAAAATGATCGAACTCGTAGTGGAACAGCCCAATGAATTCTACAAACAACTAGCCAAAGGCGTGGAAAGAGCCGCGAAAAAATACGGAGGCCAAGAATTCGCGCTAGCAATGGGGGGAAACGAAATGCCAGGCTACCACACAGGCCCAGCGGCATACGTCGGCTTCTACACGGGCGCGAGACACAGCCACCTAGACTCGGCCGGGTACAGCGTAGACCAGAAAGCAGTAGGCAAATCGGAGGAACTGACCCCCGAAAAAATCGCCGACAAACTCTTCAAAGAAGAATCTTGGCGTCAAATACTATCCAGCCTCGTAGTATGCTTCTTCGCCAGAGGGGTCTACACACCCGAAACAGTCGCCAAAACGCTAAAAACAGTTGAACTAGACTTCAGCGAGGAACAACTAATCGAGAAAGGGGAAAAGATACTCAGAGAGAAGTACAGATTCAAGCTCAGAGAGGGATTCAACTTCGAAGATTTGAGAATACCCCAAAGAATACTGGAAACAGAATCTCCCCACAAAATAATAAAAAAGGAAACAATAGAAGAAGCCATAAAACTCTACGCTGACAAGCTAAAACCCCAAAAATAGCGATCTATCAACTCTCCCTTTCTGGAAACGCAAACCAACTCAGACATCACCCAACTAAAGCACCAACCATTAACTAACCCTACACAGAACACACAAAAAGTAATCCAGCACAAGCACCAACACAACACCCAACACAAACGCAGAAGCCTCAACCACGAGTAATACCAAGCTCCGTCAACGTCTTAAGCACATTCTCAACAGCAGTATAAATCTCCTCCTCCCTCTTAGCGCCTGTGCACACAAGTTTACCGGTTGTGAATAAGAGTATTACGACCTTGGGGTTTTTCATACGGTATATGAGTCCGGGGAACTGTTCGGGTTCGTACATTACATCCGGGAGTGTGTAGGCTGCGAGTTCGAGGTTGAGGTCGGTTCCTAGGCTTGCGGATGCTACGATGTTTTGGATTTGTATTACTGGCTCTGAAGTTGTGTCGATGATTCCGGCTTCTCTTAGTTCTTTTACTATGCGGTTTACGGCTTTGTGTACCTCTTTTTCGGATTTTGCACCTGTGCAGACCATTTTTCCTGAATTGAAGATTAATGTTGCTGTTTTTGGTTTTTCTAGGCGATAAACAAGTCCTGGGAATTGTTCAGGGTCGTATTCGACGTTTAGAATGGATCTGGCGATTTTTTCGAGGTCTATTTTTTGGTCGATTGTGACTGAAGCTACTACGTTTTCTATGTGAATGAATTGGATTTTTGGCATGTGTATTCCCCCATTAGAAGTCCTAAACTCAAATACTTATAAGGTTTTTAACTTATAAATTTGTGCGTTGGAGATGGTTTCTTTTGTTTACACTTGAGGTGCGGGTGGTTTGAATTCTCTTTTTGAGTTTTTTAGAGCAGTGTGTATACCATTTTTGTTGTGATTTATTGTTGGAGTTTTTTTGTGATTTTTTGGAGGTCTGTTAGGAACTGTTGTGCGTGTTGGGGCTTTATGTGGGGCATTACTACGATGCGTAGGAGGTTTGGGAATTTTCCTAGTGCCCAGTTTTGTTTTCTTAGTTCTTGGTCGATCTGGTTGATGTTTAGTTTTTTTGAGGTTATTCCGACTATGTTTATGGTTGGTTTGGTTGGGAGTTGGATGTTTTTTATTTGCTGTATTCCGTCTGCTAGCTGTTTTGTGGTGTTCATGCAGTTTTTTACTATTTTTTTGTATCCTTCTATTCCGAGGTGTTTTAGGGTTGCCCAGGTTGCTATTATTGTGGCTCCGGAGCGGGTTCCGAGTATTATGGGGTGGGTGTAGGTTCCTCCTGCTAGGTAGGGGATTTCGAAGCAGTTTTCTAACACATGGAATCGGTCTTTGAAGAGGATTCCCCCCGCAGGTATGGGTGCTAGCCCCATTTTGTGGGGGTCTATGGTTATGGAGCAGACTCCAGGGTTTCTGAAGTCGAATTCGGGGATTCTGTATCCCAATTTTTCTAGGAAGGGAAGTACCATACCTCCGAAGGCCGCGTCTACGTGCAGGTACAGATCGTTCTCAATAGCTATTTCCGAGAGTTCGGGTATAGGGTCTACGGCTCCGAGGGCGGTTGTGCCCGCTATTCCCACGATTGCCACCGTGTTTTTGGTGATTGCTTTTTTGATTTCGGGAACTTTTACTCGGTATTGTTTGTCGAGGGGGATGCGGATTAGGCGAAGGCCGAGCAGGTCTGCGGCTTTGTCGAATGAGGCGTGGGCTGATTGGGGTATGATTACTTCTGGTGTTTTGATCTTGTGCTTTTTTCGAGCCAGGTTTCTCGCGATTCTCATGGCTACGATGTTGGCTTCGGTGCCTCCGCTTACAATGTATCCCCAGCTTTCGGGGTTGTTTAGGAGTTTGCCCAGCATTTTTACTACTTCTATTTCTATTTCCTGTGTTCCCTTGAAGAGTCCTGGGTCTCCGAGGTTTTTTTCGATGCATTGTGACATGACCTTTTTTGCTAGGGGATGGGGGATGGTGCACATGCTTCCCAGGATTTTTCCGGATTCGTAGGTTAGGTCTTTTTGGAGTTTTTGGCTTAGTTCTTCTAGGATTTTTTCCTGGGGGATTCCTTTTTGTTGCAATGTTTTCACGCGCCTACTGTTTGGTGGTTCTTTTTTCGAGGCCTTTTACGAGAGAGGTTATTAGGTCGTTCATTGGGGTTGGGACTTTGTGCTTTTGCCCGTAGCGGGATATGGCGCCGTTTATGTAGTCGATTTCGGTTCGTTTTCCTCTTTCAATGTCTTGCAGCATGGAGTTCTTGTTTTCGGCTGTTTCTCTCGCAACCTCAAAGGTTTTTTCTACCGGATCGAAGGTGAGGTTTACTCCGAGCTTGTATGCGACTTCCATTCCTTCACGTACCAGTTCCTTCATGCTCACAACTATTTCGGGGACCTCTAAAAGTTCTCCGTTCCTTAGGCCGGTGAGAGCGCCGAAGGGATTTATCCCCGCGTTTACAAGGGTTTTTCCCCAGACTACGCCGGTGATGTTTTGAGTGACGGTTGTGGTTAGTCCGCTTTGGGTTAGCATTTGGGCGATGTTTTCAACTTCGGGTGTGTTTGGACCGTAGCATCTTCCTATTATGGTTTCGCCGGCTCCGGTGTGTATAACTTTTCCTGGTTTTTCCAGGATTGCTCCGTTTGTTGTTACCCCTCGGATTATTCTTTCTTTTCCTACAACGCTTGCTGCCGTTTCCTCGTTTCCGAGGCCGTTCTGAAGGCACATGACCCACGTGTTTTTGCCAATTAGGGGTTTGGCGTCTATGACCGCTTGTTCCGTGTCGTATGCTTTTACTACTATCATAACTAGGTCTGCTACTCCGATCTCGGAGGGATTGTGTGTGATTTTGACCTTTACACGATGGTCGCCGCTGACTCCGGTTATGCTCAGTCCGTCCCTCTTGACGACTTCGACCGCCTTTTTCCTGCCCACAAGTGTGACGTCTACTCCGCTCTCCGCGAGCAGTCCACCGAAGAGGCTACCCATGGCTCCAGAACCAACTATAACTACCTTCAATATTACACACCACGTTTCCAGAATAGAGAAGAATCACCCTTTTCTTGGATACTCCACTGTCAATTTGTTGATGTACGGTGTGGATGATTAGCATGACTACATAATGGTTTCGTTAGCTTGTTTGAAAATTGAAAGGGTTTCTGAAAAGTTTTGGTAGGCTAAGATGTCGGTGTTTGCCTTTTTATTGTTTTTAAACGGTTTGAGGCTATTTATTTTTCGTTTCTAGGGATAAAAGCTCCATGACGGAGGGATATTCTTCAATCTGTTTGTACGGTATGTACATGGAGTTTACGAATTCTTTTTGGAAGTCGGGATCCACAGCCAGTTCTAGGTAGCGTATCTTTTTTGAGAGTTCGTAGGCTTTCTCTCGAGTTTCCTTAGAGATGAGGCACATTTTGGCTCCGGTGACGGCTGTGTTTCCGACGAATTTGATTTTCTCTGTTGGAATGTCGGGTAGCATGCCTATTATTTTAGCGCTTAGGGGATCTATGTGGTATCCGAATGCTCCTGCGATGTAGACTCGGTCCAAGTCCTTGTTGGTGTATCCTCTTCTTTTCATGGTTATGGCTATGCCTGTGTGTATTGCGCCTTTTGAGAGTTGTATTTCTCCTATGTCGCCTTGGGTTATTGTGATGTTTTTTCCTGTTACGGTTTCGTCGCCCCATGCGATGACAAACTCTTTTTTACCATTTTGTTTGATTAGACGTGGACTGTCTATGTTGTTGAAACGTCCCCTGTTGTTTATGACCCCCGCTCGGAACAGTTCGGCTATCCCGTCCAAGATCCCGGAGCCACAGATGCCCACTGGTGGTTCGTTGTCTATGGTTTTGTAGCTTACCTCGAGACTGCCTGGGTCAATTTTGATTTTTTCGATCGCCCCAGTGACGGCTTTCATCCCGTATTTTATGTGGGCTCCTTCAAACGCGGGTCCAGATGCACACGAACAGGAGAGTATGTCTTCACTGTTTCCGACAAATACTTCGGTGTTGGTTCCTACGTCAATGAGGAGCGAGCGTTCCTCGCTCTCGCAGA
Source organism: Candidatus Sigynarchaeota archaeon (assembly GCA_030587505.1). GTDB lineage: Archaea > Asgardarchaeota > Lokiarchaeia > Sigyniarchaeales > Sigyniarchaeaceae > Sigyniarchaeum > Sigyniarchaeum tengchongense. The sequence continues at coordinate 3,308 of JAUQYY010000204.1, read as the reverse complement.
TGCCTGAGGCGATCACATCTCCAACCGCATCAGCCCCAACGAAGCCCGCTACACACGGTAGGACGTACACGTTTACCTCAGGACCCACCGATAGGTTTAGGTCCGAAGCCCTTACGTTTAGGGGGCGTTTCACGGCGGGGACATAAGGGGTGTAGGATAGGTACTTTGGCTGGATGCCGAGAAAGAAGTGGTGCATGGCGGTGTTTCCAACAATAGTGAGTTCATAAATGTTTTTAGTGGATATACCTGCGCTGGCGCACGCCTGCCGCATTAGGGAGTTTATCGCGCCTATAACCAGTTTTTGGAGTCGTAGCAGGTTTTTCTCTCCTTCTACGGTGTAGGATATCCTGGTCATGACATCCTCGCCGTGTGATATCTGAGGATTCTCCACAGAGACTATTTCTACGGTTTCACCAGTCTGTAGGTTCACGAGGTATCCAACAAGTTTGGATGTTCCTATGTCGACGGCGAAGCCGGAGAGAGTATCTGTGGTGTCTCCAGGCTCCACGGCGACGAGTTTTTCATCGTTCCAGATGACCGACGTGACGTCCCATTTCTTCTCCCTCAGAACATCGGGCAGATCGCTTAGCAGTCTCCGGCTCAACTCAAGGCCGGTGACTCCGTACTCGCTCTCCAAAGCGTCGAGCAGTCTTTCCACATCAGGCCTAATGTCATGTAGTGTAGGGGTGGGCAAAATCATGTGAAGTTTTTTCACTAGGGGTTCGAGCTTTACTGGACGTTCCATCCCAGTTATTTGGATTCTTCGAACTCTTATTCGACTCTCCTCCGGAATCTCAACCACAAGGTCTCCCGTGGCGGTTGCGCAGCAGGCGAGGCGGTAACCTGCAGAGATTTCACTTTCGGAGAGCAGTTTCTTTTCGGGGTCGGTTAATTCGCTTACGCAACTCTGATCCTGAATTATCACACGGCACTTACCGCACGTGGCGTTTCCGCCACACTCGGATCTTATTCCGATTCCCGACTCTTCAGCGATGTCTAGAATTTTCTGGCCGGGGTCGGTTACAACCTTCCGTCCTTCCGGTTCAAACTGAATGGTAATTTTCCTCAAGGCGACTCACTCCGTTGAACAAGAAAAGGATAACCGTAAACAAAAAAGCGGTCATTTCCATATTTCCGAATGAGATGCATATACCTTTCAGTAAATGGTTTTCAATTTAAATGTTTATCAAAAACCCCTCAAATCATAGAGTTCCGGAAAGCGGAGCAGACTCTAGAGTGTTACAAATCGTTATACTTTCCTAAACATGGAAGGGTTTAAGGAATATTCATGCCCTTTTTTGCTATTTCTGTGAGCCGGTCTCGGATGAGTTTTATGACGTCTCCTAGGATTTTTTTGTTGTCGTAGTCTTCGAGTATCTTTTTGAGTTCTTTTTTAGGCAGACCTTTTAGCCTCTTGACCTCTTCTACTAGGAGCGGCATACACCTTATGTGGTTGTCGACTATGGTTATGTTCGCTAGCTGCGCGGTTCTGCTCAGGGGATTTAGGTCGATGGCGATTACGGTTTTTCCTATTTTTCTCAGAGCTTGGGTTCTGTCTCCGCCCTCAACCGGGACCAGAACCGTGTCTGCGATCAGAATACCCCTTCTGTCTACATCCCTTCTTACGCTCGAGATTTCGGGGATTTCACCGTCCGCTGTTTCTCCAACGCCCAACACTTCCTTGGCTCCGGCTTCCTCCAAAACCTTCTTAATCGCTTCTAGGCGCTCGGGCCTCCTGTAGAAGATGTTGACCTCTATTTTGGCCCCCGAAACTTCTGAGAGTTCTACTATTTCCTTCGGGGTGAGCGCGGCGGAGTTTCCGTTAACGCTGATGACAGGGTATTCGGATAATAGCAGCGCCGCTGCTGCTGCTTTGATTGCCTTTCTAGCCGGTGGCGTTGTTTCCTCCCCCAGCAGATAGTCGAACGCTTCACCCCGTCCGTGGGCTATCAGCCCGGCTTTGGCAACCACGTTTCGCTCCATTCCGTGGATGATTTTGTGTCTTATTCTCAGGGATTCAGCGCGAGGATGATCGTCCGGGATTTCGTTCAAGGCTTTAATCCTCCATATCTAGATTAGTCTTGCTCCTACATTGTCGATTCTTGATACGAAAACAATTCCACTAGGCATGCGCTCTTTAATAATTTTGCTAGCGTCCTCCGCGTCTTCCTCGCTCACAAAGCAGAAAACGGATTGACCCAGCATCACCATACTGCAGTAATCATACCCAGAGACCTCCAGACTTCTAATCGTGTTTATGACCGTCTGGGAGGCGAGGCCTGTCTGCAGGGCGAATTTTTTTGAGAGGGATACCAGCCTTTCGATGGAAGCGTCCTTTAGAAGCTCTTTTACCAGCCTATCGCCAGCCTCGTTTATCTTTTTTCTCTTCTCGGGGTTGGAAAGAACTTCTTTCGTTTCCAGCTTTCCAGCAGAGCCGCAAACCACGACAAAGTCACACGCTGATGGTATAGTATCCACCTGACCGTAGCCCGGTGCTCCCGGCTTGGTTCTTATTTCTACCCCCCCAGCGTTCTGCGCGATAACATCGCCTAGACCTGTTTTGTGGGTTATCTCCGCGATGTGGGCGAGCTGTGCACTTTTGTTCTTCGTCAGCCCTAGGTTTAATGTCTGGTTAAGCGCGAGAGAAGTACTCAGAGCCGCGGCACCACTAGCCCCGTATCCCGCACCCACCGGAATCTGCATCTCCTGCCAGATCTTCACATCGTACTCCTGGCCGTGTTTCTGAAGAGCTAGGTCCAATGCTAATCTTGCAACCGTTTCGGTCACGTTGGCCTCGCGTTTTTCACCGTTTACGGAGATCTCTACCGAGGTGCGGTTCGACGGGGCCACATTCACTCTTGATATGACGCCGTGTTGTATCGAGAACCCGGCTCCCTTGGAGCCCTTCAGTAGAGGGTCTATCGGGGCATCGCATATTACAAAGAAAGATGTAATGTGTCCCGGACAAAACGCTTTTGCTTCGATAGCCAAGTTTACCTACCCACGTCCATAGATTCTTTACCCGATTTCCGAGAAGGAAAATAGCCGCGGGGGCTCATTGCTTTTCGTGTGAACCGCTTTTTTCGTCAAATAAAAGTATTATGGTAAAATTTTACTTGAGATAGAGGGTTGACACGTTTCAAGACGGAAGGAGAAATTACGGCGCTCCCTTCTTAGGCTAGGAAGGAACACTCTAGAGGGATGAGGGAATGCTGTAGATATCATCCACGCTGGCGCGAAGCAGATTTTTAGCTGTTTAACTAGCTTGTGTTTTTTTAGGGTGACGGCGCGTTGAGGAGGCATAATTC
>JAUQYY010000018.1 GCA_030587505.1 Candidatus Sigynarchaeota archaeon | reverse complement strand
TTTTTTTGTTTATATTGTTTTTTTGTTGTGTTGGTTTTTTGTTTTCTTCTGTTTACTCTTTTTGTTCCTTTTTTTATTTCATTCACATTTTGTTATTCAAAGATAAACTATATATACATGTGAATACTAATATTCACCATACCTCGTTTTCGGGTGGAAGTCGTTTTGACTAAAAGAAAGTACAAGTTCGAAATCACTAATCCTGAGACGGATCATAAGGTGACGCTTACCCTAGAGGGGAATTTACCGCCTCACTTTGTTGCCTCACTGGTGGAGGAGCTATCCAGAAAACTTTCAATACTTGAGGATGAAACCGCGTCTTCCCTTGATGATTCCGTGTCGGCACCTTATGATTTGGATAGTTTGTCCATGAAGGATAAGGTGGAAATTGTTTTGTTGAAGTGTTTTAGGCATGGTTGGTTTACGTCTAATGATGTTCAGGAGCAGTATTCCAATCTCTTTAAGGAGGATGTTCCTCTGAGTACTATATCCACTTATCTTTCTAGGATTTATGAGGATAGCAGGGAGTCTATTCTTGAGAGGACGGGTACGCGGAAGCAGTATCGTTACCGTTTGAGAACGGAGAGGGTGAGAGATAAACTGGAGGCTTTGTCTCAGCTCGATTATTTGTTTGGTTAAACTATATTGGCATCTTTTTCTGATATCGTTTTATGATTTCTCTTTTTGATACTGAAATCTGATATCATTAAAATGATTTCAAGCTCATTCTAATTATTTGTTTTTTACTGGCGGCGGAGATCCTTGTTTTGAATAATCTTCTTTGGTATTTGGAAAGTAATTGAATTTTTTACTTGCCATGAAAAACTTATGGGTTTTATCCTTTGTCTAAGATGCGAAGCGTATTACCGTTTGATGGGAATTGTTTTATAATTTGTAGGACGCTGTGTGTGCTTTTTTATTGTTTGTTGGGGTGGTTGGGATTTTCTTTTTCCTGATTTTGGGTTTTGTTGTGATGGGTGGGATTTGCTGAGAGCTGTTTTGGGGTGTTTTAATATCTGGGGATTCTCTGGGTGTTATTGGGTTTATAAATAACCCTATATTTTTTGGGTTTCTCTCGGGTTGGCTCTATGTATACACTTTTGTAAACATTTTTTGTCTTTTTCTGGATAATTCTTCCATACTTGAACTTGTGGGCGGTTCATCGACCTTACTCTCATCCCTCTGCCCTTATTTTGGTTGCGTGTGTTCTTGTTTCTTCTTCTCTTTTTTATTTTGATTTTTGGTGTCGATTTCGTGGTCTCGGGAATTGATATCTTTTTTGGATATCTTTTTTTGAAATCAGTATCGGATTTCGATATCTTTATCAATCATTAGTTATAATAAATTCTTCGACACTGCTGACCTTAAGCTTGGAGTGATTTAAATAATTCTAAGTGGCTAATATTTTTTGGTCTTTGGGTGTTGTTTCCCTTTGCTACGGCTTGTTCAATTAGAGGTGGTGTTCTTGGAAGAGAAGTTTGGTATGATTGGTAGGCTTTATCCGTCTGTGGCTGAGGCTAGGAACGCTTATTACCGGCATGTGGGTTGGAAGTGGAATCCTTTTTCGAAGGTTCGCTTGAGTGATCCTGAGCTTTTTGTTGCTTCTGCTGATGTGATTTTGGAGATTGATGATTATATAAAAGCGAAGGAGAGGCATCTTTTGATTACGAGTGATGAGCCTGGTATGGGTAAGACTACTCTTCTGGAGTTGATTTATAACGATCTTGTTCAGTTGGCGAAGAGCGGGGATCCTGAGTATTTGTTTCATCCTGTGGTGGTTAATCAGAGTAAGTTGTTTGTGCGGCAGATGGGGGAAGTGTTGGCGAAGAAGTTGAATGTGAAGTATAAGGGTAGGATGAGTGCTGAGGATATTTATACTCTGATTAAGAAGGATATTATGGTTCGTTTTCTTTTGACGAATCGGACTACTCTCATTTTTATTGATGATTTTGGTGAGAATGATTCAGAGGTTTTTATCAAGATTAAGGAGCTGGGTGATCTGACTCAGAAGGATGCCAAGGATTATCTTTTGAATGAAGAATCTGATTTCAAAAAATATGCTAGTTCTGCGGGTTACAGTCTGTCCAAGGATAAGCTGAACGAGTTGAAGGAGAGTGCTTTGGACCCTGAGAGCAGGGATCAGATGATCTGTATGCTGATTCTTACGGGAACCAAAACTCATGCTTTGGGGCTAAAGGCTGGTGTTCCTCACCTTTATGACCGCTGCTGGGAGATTGAGCTTGAGAGATTGGATGAAAAGAAGGTTAGGGAGTTCATTGGACGGAGACTGTACTGGGCGAGTGGGAAACTTTCTAGTTTTAACGAGGATGATTTTGAGATTTATCCTTTTGATGAGGATACTATTCCGGTTTTGACAGAGAAGGCTCATGGGGTAGGGCGAGATGTGCGTTTGCTTTGTAACCAGGGTGTGTTTATTGCGGCCTCGAATTTTAAGGAGGGTGGGAGTGAACGGATTACAAAAGAGATTATAGAGTCTTTGCCTCCGGTGGAGAAGTTAGTGGATTAGTGTTGATATCAAAAAGAGATATTTTTATAAGACATCAAGAAAAAATATCTTCATAAAATTATCTAAATCTGATATCATTGTAAGGATATCAAGAAATGATTTCGGGAGTTGGTATCATGCCTAGGCTTACTAAAATCGCTGAGAAGGCGCGTGAGCAGGAAGCTATGAAGCAAAGAGTAAAAGATGTCTCCGAATCTTCTGCTACCACTGGTGAAAAAATCGTAATTGCTGAGACTGGGGATGTTAGTGGTTCCTCCGCTGCTGGAGAAAAGTTGGTCGAAGTGGGTTCTGATGCCAAAGGCGTTAAGATCGTGGAGAAAATTGTTTATCGCTATGTTCGAAAGGATCCCAACACTCGACTTGACACGAATTTCAATGTTAGGATGCCTAGTAGCTATCTGAACTTGTTAAAAAGAAAGTTTGGAGAAAGAGGAGCTACCGCTTTCTGTAGGGTTGCCATACTCGAGAAAATGGCGAAGGAGTTTTCCAGGGACGAGCTTGATTCTTTGAATTTCTCTAATCTGTTGGAGGAGCAGAAGCAGAATCTAAACAGAAACTTATAGCTTGTTTGATGCCTGGGAGTAGGAGCTTTAATGTTAAACAAGAACATTGAGGGCGGTTCAGAGAGACAGGATATTGAAAAGATTCGGGAATACGTTAGGAACATATTGTCTGATCCCATTGTTAACAAGTTACTTAGCTATTCTAACATTACGCGGGTTCAGTTTGAAACTCTTTTGATTAATTTTCTGCTGGATGAGGGTGCTGGTAAACCTGTGAAGTACAAGGTGAAGGGTTTTCTTAGGTCCCCTACTAAAAAGCGTAGGTTTCGTGCGCCGTTGAAAACAGATGGAGTTACACGTGGAGCTTTTAGGCGTGTTTTGGGCCAGGCATGTGCTAATGTTATAAAATCGATATATTCTCTTGTGCTGTTGGGTTATGTAGGTATTCTTGATAGTCCGAGTTTGCATCCCTATCTTGATATGTCTAATATTATAAGTAATTATATGGAGCAGATGGAGCTGAGTTACGGTAAGAAGCAGAGTAAGGAGAAGCAGGCTGCGCTTAAGATACTAGAAAAAAATCTCTTGGATATGATTCAGAAGTATGCCGATCCCTTCTTTTTGGCTGGCCGGAGCGAGTAAAGCTTTAGGACTCCTTTCCCCCCGCTCTCTTCCTCTCGTTGTTGCATGATATCTTCAGTTGATATCATTCATTGATATCATTAAGTTTCGCAGCTGCTATGATTGCCTGTCCTATACTGATACCCGCATCTCCCGGAGGTGTTTTTTTGTGTTCAATGAACCTTAGTTTGTTTTCTTTTACCTGTTTGCTTATTATTCTGTTTATGGCTTCGTTGTATGCTACTCCCCCGGTGAATCCTACGATTTTTATTCCAGTTTCTTCTGCTGCTATTATTGCCATTTGCGCTAGTCCCTCTGCGAATGCTCTTTGTCCTGATGCTGCTAGGTCTTGGACTTTGTACTGGTTTACTTTTTCTAGGATGTCGTGAAGCAGTTTTGTGGTGTCGAATATGTATTTTCCGTTACGCTTGTTTATTTCTGGAGTGATTTTTACGGTGTCTTTACCCCTTGCGGCTGTCGATTCGAGTCTTATTGCTGGTTCTCCCTGATATGTTTTTTCTAGACAGATTTTTAGGAGTGCTGAGATCGAGTCTAGAACTCTTCCTGAGCTTGTGGTTGTGATGTAGTTTTTCTTTCTTAAAAGGTTGAAAACTACGTTCATTTCTTGGATGCCGTGCTTGAAGCCGTTTAAATGGTTTTTAGTGAGTATCTCTCTGAGTTTGTCTTCGGGTATGGTTTCGCTGAGTATTGCGGTTAGCATGCGTGTGGGGTACTTGGTGCATACGTCTCCTCCTGGCATGGGTTGCGGTTTTAGGTGTGCTAGTCTTTGTATGGAGCTGTATGTGGCGAGTAGTATTTCTCCTCCCCATATGGTTCTGTCTAGTCCGTATCCCACTCCGTCGCTTGTTATGCATATTATTGGTTCGTTTATGTTGTTTTCAGCCATTAATTTTGCTGCGTGTGCGTGGTGGTGTTGAATTCTTATCAGTTCTATTTTGTGGTTTTGTGCGAATTCCTCCGCGTATCTTGTGGTGTAGAAGTTGGGGTGCAAATCGCAGGCGACTGCATCTGGTTTGACGAGGGTTAGTTTCATCATCTGATTAACCACGTTTCTGTGAAATTCTATGGTTTCTAGGTTTCCGGATAGGTTTCCTATGTGTTGACTGGGGAAGCATCTGTTCCCTTTCATTATTGTTACGGTGGCTGTTAGCTCGGGCCCTACTGCTAGTATTCCTTCTCCTCGGTGCTCTATGGGTGTGTCTATTGGTTCGGGTACGTAGCCTCGGGATCTGCGGATAATTTTGGGTTTTCCGTTAATTACCTTTACGACTGAATCGTCGCATCTTTGGTAGATTTCTCTGTTGTGTAGTAGGAAGTAATCGGCTAGGTGGCTCAACTGTGAGATTATTTTTTCGTTTGCTATGGCCATAGGATTGTCCGTTGAGTTGCCACTGGTCATTACGATTGCCGGGTCGTTTATCTCTTGTAGAATTAGGTAGTGTAATCCGGAGTATGGGAGCATGACTCCTACGTTGTGGAGTCCAGGACTTATCCATTCAGATAGGTTATAGTTCTCAGACTTTTTGAGTAAAACTATTGGTCGTCTAAACGAGGTGAGTATCTCCTCCTCGTATTCGTTTACTAGTGCGTATTCTCTGACTTTGCCTATGTTTAGTGACATTATTGCAAATGGTTTGTACTTTCTTTTTCTTTTTCTCCTTCGTAATTCTAACACGCACTCATCGTCGGTTGTGAGTGTAGCGAGGTGGGTGCCTCCTATTCCTTTTATTGCTAAGATTTCCCCCTCTTCGATCAGCTTCGCCGCTTCTTTTAACGGGTCTTCACAACTTATTGGATTCCCCTTCCTGTCGTAAAGGGTTAGTTTTGGTCCACACTTTGGACAGCAGATTCCTTGCGCGTGGTATCTTCTATCCAAAGGGTTTCTGTACTCTTGTTCACAGTCTCTACATAGGGGGAACTCGTTCATAGTGGTTCTCATTCTATCATAGGGTAGCTCGATAATTGATGTGAACCTGGGACCACAGTCTGCGCAGCATGTGAAGGCGTAGTTATAGTGGCGGTCGGCTGGGTTGAGGATGTCACTTAGGCATTTTTCGCAAATTGAAATATCGGGCGGTATGTATGAGCTTTTTAGAATGGTTTCCTTTGTACTTGCTCTGATATTGAATGTTTTGAAGCGCCCTTGGTGGGGTTTCCAGTTTACTTCTATTTTTTCATATCTGGCCATTGGAGGTTTTTCTTCTTTTAACTCTCGAATAAAATTCTCTATTGCTTTTCTCTCCCCTTCAACTATGATTCGAACCCCCGCATCTCCAAGATTAAGGACATACCCGGTAAGGCGCCATTTAACAGCGATTCTGTAGACAAAGGGTCTCATTCCGACTCCTTGTACGACGCCACTGCAGATGATTTCACAGGAAGCTTTCAAGAAAATCAACCATTTTATTGGCTTTCACTCTATTTTTACTTTGTTTACTCCATTTTTGGAGCAGATGTAAGGATTATATAATTTTTTTCTGTTGCTAGACCGCTAAATTTTCTTTTAATGCTTGTTTTGGACAGCGCAATCTTATTAGTTTGTGAAATGGTGTGTTCACGCGTGTTTTAAAGAGTAACGTGGGTATTGTGGTACGTTGTGATGTATTTATTCTTATGAGTAATATTCATAAGGGTAATATTCCAATTTGTTTTTAAGGGTGTTCAGCTGGGTGGGTTTATTTTGTTTAGGCTTCCAACTCCCGAAGACATCAAAAGACTTAGAAAAAAGGTCGGACTAACTCAAACCGAGCTAGCGGAAAAGGCGGGTGTAAGCCAGTCCCTTATTGCCCGAATTGAAAGTGGCTCAGTGGATCCACGATTATCCACATTACAGAGAATCTTAAATGCTATGCGGGCGGCAAACGAGGAGTCCCTAACCGCCAAGGACATAATGTTCTCTCCGGTTATAACAATCGATTCGGATGCGCAGGTTCTTGAGGCCGCCGAGCTGATGAGGAATAAGGATATTTCCCAACTTCCGGTTGTTAAGCAGGGGCGGCCGGTGGGAAGCATAAACGATCAAATAATTGTTCAACACCTGTCAAGAGGACAACAGATTTTCCAGAAGAAAGTAGAAGAAATTATGGATGAGTCCTTTCCAAGTGTGAGTCCTTCAACTAAGGTTGAAGTCGTAAATCAACTGCTTGCGAGCGGGAACCCCGCAGTGCTAGTAATAGACAAAGGCGAAATCGTAGGCATAATCACGAAAATAGATTTAATAGCTGGCGCAAGATAAAAACTTCAACTCTGATTGAGATTACCTCTCCCGAACTAATATCTTTAAAAGAATACAACAACTTAATATATGACGAATTTCTTAAAACCAATTCTTAGGAAAATACCGAATCTAAGCCGGGTTAGCCAAGATTCCACGCTCTAAAGCGTCGGAATGGGAGTGGTACGGCGGTAGAAACAATCCCGATCGGGATGTTGCGGAAGCTCGAGATCGTTATTACACTATTGGAAAGGGGTTCAGAACAAGAAACCTACTGGCGGATACTCGTTTAGCCGCACGCCCGCCGCGAGAGTTCAAATCTCTCACCCGGCGCCAGTTTTTATCCCATCTTTATTGCGAGAATCTTACTGTTTTACAAAATATTAATTTTTGCTGCTAAAAATAGGTAGGATTGCGGGGATGGGAATTAAAGGGTTTGCAGAGAAGGGAGTGTTGGGTGTTATCTTTTGTAGCCTATTTTTCTGAGTAGTTCTTTTCTCCATTTTATTCCTTCTTCATCTTCGATTCCTTTCGACTTATAGCCGTCGATGACTCCGAGTATTCCTCTTCCCTGTTCCGATTCGGCGACTATAACTTCTAGGGGGTTTGCTGTTGCTGCGTATATGTTTGCGACTTCGGGTACTCTCTTTATGGCGTTTAACACGTTTATGGGGTAGGCGTCTCGCATGAAGATTATGAAACAGTGTCCGCAACTCAACTTTAGTGCGTTTTTGGCTGCTGCGTCTTTTAGCTCATCGTCGGTTCCGTCGAATCTAACTAGGCATTCGCCGGAGCTTTCGCAGAAGGCGATCCCGAATTTTATGTTTGGTACTGAATTAACCATGGCTTCGTATATGTCTTCAACAGTTTTGATAAAGTGTGCTTGACCTAGAATGATTTGAACGTTTTCGGGTGGTTCTATCTTCACGGTTTTTATTTCCACGATTTTTATCCCTCCACAATTTTTATGCGAGTAAATTGAACATTAGCGGGGTTCACCCCACCAATCAGCAGGCTTTCCGGTTCTTCTTTTTATTATAAATTGTCTTTAAAAAACTTTTTTAACCGTGTTTTTATTTTAATTGAGGAGTGTAAAAGTGATTCAGGGTGGCCTGAATACTTCCGGGTTTGAGCTTGTTTGTATTGTGGGGTCCCGGTTAGTATGAAATTTTTGCGCTGTATGGTACTCCTAGTACTTTTTCTGTTGCTTTTGCGACGGCTTCTCTGTTGTCTTTATCCGTGTATACCCTCATGATGTTGAGGAAGCCTTTCATGAGTTGAACAATGTTTGAGACTTCTGAGAGGTTGCAGGGTATTTTTTCTTTTTTTCGTGTGACTCTGAATATGGGGATTTCCATTGGTTCTAGGGTTATTGAGTGATGGTATGGTACGGAGGGTAGTGTGGGTACGTCTATGTAGACTTTTTCTCTCTCGATCCCTGCTTTTTCGGCTATCTCCTCCTCTATTTGTTGACGTACTTTGTCCTTGGTTATAATAGTTGAGAAGGCCTCATCTTTTGCGAAGGAGATTCTTTCGTATGCAACCTTTAGTAATTCTCTCTTTTTTAGGGCTTTTATTATTTCTTTTGAGGCATTGCACTGGTCCAGCATTGTCCACATGGTGTAGTCGTCTAGTTCTAGGTAGTCGTTCACTGATTTAAAGTTGATAAATCCTAGTTCTTCGTTTGCTTTTTCCATGGCTGTTTCCAGCATGATTTGGGCTGCGCGTGACGCTTTGTGGAAATAGATGGTTTTAAACAGTTCTAGGCGGGCGATAAGGAAGGTTTCCAGGGTTGATATGGAATTTAGGTTAACCGCAAGATTTTCGTCTAGAATATCCATAGTGTAAATTAAACGGAAAATATCGATAGAATCGAAATCTCCTCCCGTGTGGTAACTGTCTCTTATGCAGTAATCGCACTTGTCAACATCTACTGCGCTAACGATGATTTGATCCAAAAATAGTCGTTGCTTTTCTCCTAACTTTCCTACTGCTAGTTTAGAAATTTTGTCCGCGTCTAAACCCAGAGCATTTATCTCGTCTCTTAATACTGACTCCCTAATTATCCATGAAGTGAAATCCTCGTGAGTTTTTTCTAAATGCCTTATTAACAAGGCTTCGAAAACGTGGCTGAATGCACCATGTCCGACATCATGCAGTAATGAAGCGATTTTTATCATGTCTATTTCTTCGGGGTTGATTTCCACTTCTTTTTGTGCAAGAGAGTTTGTTAATTGCTCTGCTAGGTACATGGTTCCTAGAGAGTGCTCAAATCTGGTGTGTACGCCTGCGGGATACACGTACTCGCTTCCTGCTAGTTGTCGTATGCGTCTTAATCTTTGGACGGGTTCGGTGTCAATTATTTTCTTCTCATCGTAAGAAATGTTTATGTAACCAAAAATAGGGTCTTTTATAAATGACCATTTCCCCTTCTTTTCCTTCTGTACCATTCTTAATCCCCTTTTTATTGTACAATAATATTATGTGTGTGCTTATTATAACTTCGGTAGATGTTCGCAAATTGCTTCTTTTTCCCCTACTAGATTAACGAATCGTAGTTTTTAGCTCATATAATTCTTGGTTTCCAAACCCGTTTTGCATACGTACCTCTCATTCTGGGCAGTTTATGTAGGCTGGATTTTAAGTTTGGGGTGTTTGGCTTCCTGCGTATGTTGAAGCTAACAGTATATGTTGGTTCCTGGTTTACTTTCTTTCTTCTTTTTTATAGAAGGGCGTTTGGTGAAGGGATTGTACTCGCTCTCAACGCCGAAAATCTTGGTGCATACTCTGTGAATTGTTCCTGTCTTTTTCTCGTCCGATGAATAAACATAAATATTCAGTAACGTTTTATAACGTGCCTTGAGTCCTCGTATTGTGATTGGATCAAAGGCTTCGTACGAAAATTCTCCCACCATAATGTCCGCAGCTTTGTAGTAATCCTTTGGAAGATAAATGAATACGTCATTTCTGGAAATCTTTTCTTTGGGATAAATCTTGTTTGCTTCCTCTACTATCTCGTCAATTAAATCATGATAGTTGATAAAACCGGAGGCGGCTTTTTCTACGTAGTCGGGTAAACTGCTTAGGGGTGCTACATAAGCTCTTTTTGGTAATTTGCGGTATCGAATTCTGTTTGCTAATTCTCTCACTTCACTATCCTGTGAGTTTAAAAATTTATTCAAAATTTGATTGTCGTCCAAGTAAAAGAGTTCGTAAAAATCATATTCGCCCAGTGCTTTCAACAGCATTTCGATTACAAGGCAGTTTGCGGCAAGTACGGTGGGATGGAGATATACTTTTTTCATCATCCAGAAACGACTTTCGACCACTGAAGCCACAGCAGCTAATGTATCATGTCTTTCTCGCAGGGTGAGAGTCTCACTGTTTTCGTTTAACGCGTAAACTGAAAAGATTCTATCATCATATTCTTGGGGTATACCAGTAAAATGTGCGTCTCTTCTTAGATAGTCTAGCATGTCCGCATCTACTGGCCCGTTAATAATCTGGGATACGTATTTGGGTCTGAATGTTCCATTTATGATTTTAATTATTTTCTCAAAATCCCCTTTACTGAAACCCTGATTTTGTAGAACCTCGTGTATTGGTTTTACATCGGTTCTCTGAAAATCGGGATACTGATCCAAAAATTTGTCATAACAGACTCCTTCTAGAACTTCACTTACAAATTTTTCGTGCGGAGGAATAATCTTTCTGTAGAATCTACGAAAGAGATCCGAGACTAGATGACTGTATGTAGGGGTTGCCACATCGTGGATTAATGATGCTACCTTTAAGAGTTGCAAATTTTCTTCATGAATCTCAATATTTGATGTTTTTAAAATTTTTTCAGCGCAAGCTCTTACTCCTAGACTATGTTGAAAACGGGTATGTTCCGCTCCGGGATAGACAAGACTTGCAAAATCCAGCTGTTTAATCCCTCTAAGACGCTGCATTTCAAACGTGTCTACGATTTCCTTTTCTTCATCATCTAAGAGTATATCCCCCCAGATAACATCCCGAACTTTGAAAGGCAAATAATCACCTTCATCTCTCCTCTTCCTATGATTCTCCTAAAATGAAATAATCTAACTCGTATTGCAACCATTTCTGTGGCCAGCCGCTATCCTTGTTTTCATTCTTTGGTGTAGCCTTGCATTTGGCGATATACTCGGAGATTTTTCTATTACACTCTTCAAAACCTGATTCGTTAAACGTTTCAAAAGTGAGGTTCTCGTCGAAGAAAACCTTTGCCGCATTTTGGTAGTATACTTTGTTTCCTACTTTTTTGCTTATTATAAATCCTCTTTCCTCCATTTTGTTGAGGTGTTCTTCTGTGACCGAAATTATTGCGTCTCTCCGTTCTTTGTACCGTTGACGGATATAACCGTAAAGCCCCTCATCTCTGATTCTCGTATTGTAGTAGTTGGTTCTAGCGAAAGCTATGCTTGCGATGTCCAGTAGGGCTGGTAATTTTCCTGTTATACTTGTGAAGCAGGAGATGGCTTCAAGGTAGGGGAAGACACTGCTTTGAGAGTCTTTCATCGTGTCCCCCTCTAGCAACGAATTTTTTACTTTTGGTAGGTAGAAATACTTCTTGGGAATATATGTAGCCTCTTTGGGGGTTAGGGATGCCGCTGGATTTTTTGAAAAATCACAGTACTTTCTGTACCTAAGGAAGTTGTAGATTAAACTATTATAAACAACCGAGTCCTTTTGAATGAATTTTACCCAAGGGATTTCCCTAAGACTGTTGTCAAACTTTTTTGGTTCGTTAGAGCCATCAAGATGGAACACAACGAAATAGGCTAAATTTATCAAGTTGGAATCAACCTTATCGGCGAACTCCTGAAGCTCGCCTAGTAAGGTCGTGAGGTGAGGGCTTTTCACCATGTTTTTCTTAAAATACGAGTATCCTCTAGGTGTGAGGATGGCATACCTCTTTTTTTCTATCGTTTGTAGATGAATAAACCTGTTTAATGCGGATAGGCTCAGTTCTCTGGAGAAATTAATATCTTCAGGTCCAAAATTGTCAATAACTAGGTAGTCCCTCCACCCGAGAATGAGAACATCGAATAAACAGCACAATTTTGCAAGAAGTGTGGCGCCTCCAAGAACTCCCTCGGGATTAGCGTGCGAAAGAAGAAAGATAATCTTGTCAAAAGGTGAGGTTAACTTAAATGGTTTTGTTCCTAGTTCCTTCTTTACTCTTGATGCCAACGATAGCAGATGTTTAACTTTACTATTCACT
Organism: Candidatus Sigynarchaeota archaeon; assembly: GCA_030587505.1. GTDB lineage: Archaea > Asgardarchaeota > Lokiarchaeia > Sigyniarchaeales > Sigyniarchaeaceae > Sigyniarchaeum > Sigyniarchaeum tengchongense. The sequence goes on along the minus strand of JAUQYY010000018.1, from coordinate 2,200 downwards.
TTAATCATCATTTTCCCTTTTTTAGTAAAAAGATAGGAATATTTAATCTTTCTCTTTTTTATCTCCCAGCTCTTGACTTTGACTCTTCCACTACTTCATTTGACGAATCTAAAAATAATCCCAGAAAGAAAGGCTACATCGAATAATACACTTTTAGAGATGTAGAGGAGCTCGAAAGAGAATTAAAATGACCGTTGAACGTGTAGGACGCTTAAAAAGTCAAATTAACAAGAGGTCTAGGAATTATAAAAGTTCCACCTCGATATAAACATCTTCAGGCACACGGATACGCATAATCTGCCTCAGTGTTCTCTCGTCTGCATCGAGGTCAATTAATCTTTTATGAATCCTTATCTCCCATCTCTCCCAAGTTGCGTTACCCTCCCCGCTTGGACTCTTACGTACGGGGACTCTTAGCCTCTTTGTGGGAAGCGGAACTGGACCTGACATACGGATTCCTGTCTTCTGAGTAATACTCTTAACTTGATCGCAGATGGTGTCTAACTTTGAGGGGTTGGTGCCCGAGAGTCTAATCCTAGCTTTTTGCACCATTGTCTTTCCAACCGGGAGATTTTTGTGTTCGATAATTCGCAAAACTTTCATAAAATTTGAGGCTTAAAAACCTTTTCCTCTTCCTTCAAGGTCTCTGAATCCTCCGCTATCTTTCGCGGTACCGTTTTGCGCAGTATCGTGTTGATTAAAATCAATTTAAGAGAACAATGTAATTCTCCTCTTTGCAGGGAGTTCCTAAACAGAGAGACGAAAGTTCAGATTCTCAACTCTCAAAACTTCCCGTTTCCTGATTCACAATAAATAATCTCAAGAGGGATGTTTGATTAAAACGTAGCGTAAAAATCCTATTACCTGTTAGTGCTTCGGAATCCAAAGATGCACTTTAAACATGACAATCAGGTACGACTTCCCCCAAAAGAAAAGTTTAAGAAGGATTAATACCCACTTTTTCGCGCAAGAGCGCCGAGGTAGCTCAGTTGGTAGAGCGTCAGGCTGTTAACCTGATGGTCAAGAGACCTGCTTTAGATCTCTCCACAAACAGGTTCGAGATGACACCGAGCAACATCGTGTCACGAGCATCCTGTCCTCGGCGCCATTACCATTTCTAATTTTTATACTCTCAATATTCACCAATATTTCCATATAAATGAAAACACAAAACAGATTCCTAAACTGGTAGGACAGGAATTCTTCGTGGGAGCGAACGTGGCTCGTTTCCCTTCACCCGTTTTCGGATAGAGGGTTCTGGATTTACGAGACGCATCTTTATTTCTCCTCTTCATCATATACTTAGCTGAACCCCTTCCGGATTCGAAGATTAGGGGTGATTTCTTTTCAATGTTGTTATCAGGAAGAGGGAATCACGCTCTCGTAAGATGAAGATTTAGAAGTTAGCGATTTTGTATCCTTAACTTGCACTGTGGTGAGGTGTTTACTGCGTGAAGGAAGGTGATGTGCCCTTTCACACTAAAAATAATCTGAATTCAACGATGCCTGTTGGCATTTTCTGGTGTTGAACCCACTAATTTTATAAGAACGGTGACCTTAAAATTTGTATACTTAAAATTGATTTTCATTGATGTTGCAAAACTTTTAATAAGTAATAAGAAAACTTGTTTGATGTCCTTTATGATTACAATTTTAGAGTGGAGTGATGCTTATGAAGAAGTCGAAGGGGTATCGTTCTCGTACTCGCAAACTGCTTAAGAAACATGTTAGGGAACGTGGGCTTCCCCCTCTTAGTCGGATTTTACGAGTGTATGAGCCAGGGGAGAAGGTTAGTATTGTTATTGACCCCAGTATTCATAAGGGCCAACCGCATAAGAGGTTCCATGGAAAAATCGGGACAGTGGTAGGGAAACGTGGGCGCGCGTATGTGGTTTCCGTTAAGCTCGGAAATAGTGTGAAAACTCTTATTTCCAGACCGGAACATTTAAGGCCTATTGAGTAGGAGGTAAGCTCTTTTGCCTGTTAGGATTTTAAAGGAAAGGCTTCTTACTTTAGCAGAGGTTAAAAAAATTTTGGAGGAGCGTGGCACAAAGGGAGAGTTAAGCTATGTTCAACGTGTAACGTTGGATTATGCTACTAAATTTTCTCAGTTGCCGGTTGAAAAGGCGGTTGAAGCTGTTAAAAAATTAGTTGAAACCTTCGGAATAAGCGAAAGTACTGCTATTCAAATCGTTAACGC
>JAUQYY010000197.1 GCA_030587505.1 Candidatus Sigynarchaeota archaeon | reverse complement strand
AAAGCGATCCAAGAGATGGAGAGGGCGATAACTAAGCTCGGTCTGAGTGGAGTGAAGCTGCATCCGAGTAGTCAGAAGTTCTCGCTTGATAATCCCTACGTTCTGCGAATCATCGAGAAAGCAGCCGAGTTTGGGGTTCCTGTGGTTTTTGACTCTGGGAAGGAGCTCTCCCCACCCGAAAAGATAGGAATGCTCGCGGAAAGGGTGCCGGAGGCGAGGCTGATTATGGCCCATATGCGGGGAGAAAAGTATCTGGAGGTAACCAGGAAGTTTGAAAATGTGTACCTTGGCACCACTGGAATGTTCAAGATAAACAAGCTCCATGAGGCCCTCCAGGCGCTTGGAGCCGATAAGCTGATTGCTGGTTCGGACTCTCCATACATTCCCCAAGAGCTTGAGGTTAGGAAATTTGACTATATCCCGGGGATAACACCCGAAGAAAAAGCCAAAATCCTTGGCCAGAACATAATGAGGATTCTCAGGCTGTGAAAACGCTTCAACGCCTAACCTGCAGGTGGATGGTCACACAAACGGTGAATAGTGGTCATCTGTTGAGTGGATCGCAGCTATTCCTGTTATTTTGACAGCAATTATAGGATTGTGTTTCGTGTGTTTTGCTGTGGTCTGAATGCGTTCCCTTTTGAGCGTTTGTGAGGGTTATTGAATTGAAGATTGCGATGGCTCAGATTAATTCGACTGTCGGGGACCTTGAGGGAAACACGGAGAAGATAAAGAGGTTCATCGGTGAGGCGGATAGGCGTGGGGCTGACCTTGTGGTTTTTCCGGAGCTCGCAGTCACGGGGTATCCGCCTCAGGATTTGCTCCTTGAGAGAGCGTTCGTTGAGGATAACAAGGATATGCTTGTGGGGCTGATTGAGGAGAACGAGGCTGACCTGGCTGGGGTGATAGGCTTCGTGGATCACAGAGGGGAAAAGCTGTACAACGCCGCAGCCATCTTTCACAGAAATGAGCTTGTGGGCACGGTTTTCAAAACGCTTCTGCCAACGTATGACGTGTTTGACGAGGACAGATACTTTGAACCAATAAGAGTAGAGGAGATTGGGCCAATCGAAATGGAAGTAGACGGTAGAGAACTCAGGCTGGGTGTGGAGATTTGTGAGGACCTCTGGGATCATGGCTACGAGGTGAAGGTTACAGACCTGCTCGCAGAGAGGGGGGCTAACCTGGTTGTCAACATCTCTGCCTCGCCCTTCTACGCTGGGAAGAGATTCGAAAGGGAGAGACTTCTGAGGGAGAAAGCAACGAGGAACAGGGTTCCGATTTTTTACGTTAACCTGGTTGGTGGGCAGGACGAGCTCGTGTTCGACGGACAGAGCATCGCGGTGGACTGTAAGGGAAATCTGATCGCATTCGGCAGACAGTTCGAAGAGGACCTGGTCGTAACGCAGATAGACTTGGAGAACGGGACTGGCGAAAAGGTGAGTTCGCCTGAGTATCACAGGGAGAGGGAAATGTATGAGGCGCTGGTTTTGGGGGTGCGTGACTATTTTAGGAAAACGGGTTTCGAGAAAGCGGTGATTGGAATGAGTGGCGGAATTGATTCCTCGCTAACCACGTGTATAGCCGTCGACGCCCTGGGAAGGGAGAATGTTATCGGTGTTTCCATGCCCTCCAAGTTTTCCAGTGAGCACAGCAAGGGGGACGCTGAAAAGCTCGCCGAGAACCTGGGAATATGCTTTGTTCGAATCCCCATCCAAGAGATAGTGGACACTTACCACAAAACCTTGGAGAAACCCCTGGGGAGATAAGAAAGCACTTCGGGGTGACGAAGGAACGCGACGATCCTGTTGCCGACGAAAACATTCAGCCCAGGGTGAGGGGAAACTGTTTGATGGACATATCCAACCGGCTGAAAGACCTGAAGATACTCGTCCTCAACACGGGGAACAAGACCGAGTTAGCTCTCGGGTACTGCACACTGTACGGCGACATGACCGGGGGAATCGGAGCCATCGGCGATGTGAGCAAGCTTGAGGTCTACAAGTTGGCGAGATATGCGAACGAGAAGGCGGGCAGGGAGATAATACCCGAAAATGTTTTCAGGAAAAAGCCCTCGGCGGAGCTGAGGGAGAACCAGTTTGACCCGTTCGACTTCGACATCGTAAGCCCGCTTGTTGACGAGATCATAGAGAACAGGAGAAGCAAAAGGGAACTAATCGCCATGGGTTACCCCGAAGACATTGTTGAGGACACCTACAGGAGGATTAGGAGGGCGGAGTACAAGCGGTGGCAGGCCCCCCCCATGCATAAAGATCACACCAAAAGCCTTCGGCATAGGGTGGAAAATGCCAATCGTCAACAAGTACAGAGGATGAAGGAAGAAACACTATCAGGTAAATTTTTCTAGTTTTCCATAGGTTGAACACACAGACCGCGCAATCGAAATTCATCATCTAACTTTTTTAAGGGCCTCTCAACTCCCCGTTTCTCTAGGAACTTCACTCCCCTAGAAAAATCGAAAGAAGCGTGTATCAGTCTCCTACTTTTAGTTTAGATTAGACGGAGTTCATTGTAGACAAGGAGCCTTTGTTTCAAAAATGTGTATAAACCTTCGCTGCGTGATATCCATTAGAAATAGCGGAAGATTGTTTGTTTCTTAAACCGGGAAGCATCGGTCTCACGAAAAGCGTCATAGGAGGTTCAGGGATTTGGAAACGTGGGATACAATATCGCGAACATTCTTTACGATTATTACGGTTGCAGAATCGTGGGAATATGCG
>JAUQYY010000195.1 GCA_030587505.1 Candidatus Sigynarchaeota archaeon | reverse complement strand
CCCTCTTAGCGTACCCGTTTAAGCCGAAGTCCTCCGCAACTTCCGCAGCCACACCACCAACCCAATCCACCAGTTCCTTAACAGCTTCCACATTAAACTTAACCGTCGAACACATAATCCTACCATATAAGGTGAAAAACTATAGTGTTTAGAAGAGTTTTTGAATCTTTTGGCGGGTTGGCAAGGAATATCAAAAGTGATTAAAAATCCCCTTTTTCCAAAAACAAGCTTTATAAGCCTTTTTCCCGGAACCATCCGGATGTTGAAACTTGTCAAAAACTTTTCGAAATACTATAAAACATCTTTCGAACAGTATTGCCCCCCGGCCGGCTGACCAACCCCCGGGGCAGAGGAACCCCATAAAGGCCCGCTCCAAGCAGGCCGCACCTTGCGCAGCCGCAAAACCCCAGAAAACAACAAAAACAGAAAAAAGTTTCCGAAATACTATTAAAAAATGTTGGTTTAGCCGATATTGTAAATAAATTACTTGCAGCAAGTGGTGTTTGGCTTTGCGGGTCCTGGTAATTGGTTTAGACGCAGCGACATGGAACATACTTTCCCCGCTAATTAATCAGGGACAGCTACCTTCACTCGAAACTCTTGTGGAAAAGGGTGTTTGGGGAGACCTGCAGAGTACACTTCCCTTTACAACCTCACCAGCTTGGAAATCCTATTCTACAGGAAAGAATCCCGGGAAGCTGGGTCTCTTTAGCTGGTGTAGATTCGATGCTAAAAATCTGAAGTTAAGGGTTATGGCTTCTGATCCTTTTGGGAGCAGGGAGATTTGGGACTACTTGGGGGAGTGGGGGCTAACCTCCGGGGTCATAAATCTTCCCCTTCTGTGTCCTCCAAAAAAGATTAAGGGCTTTGTTGTTTCCGGGTTTCCGATGTCTGATTCCTCCGACTACACTTACCCAAAGGGTTTGAAAAAAATCCTAATCGAAAAGTTTGACTATAGGATAAATCCGAGCGGCTACACTCTTGACCCCAAGTACCAGTTACCCAGAAAGGAGAGACTCGTTTCGGAGGTTGAGGAGCTAATCAAGAAGAGGTTTGAGGTAACAAGATATCTGCTTCGCGAATACTCGCCTGACTTTCTTCACACCACTATCTTCTACACCGACGCTATACAACACTTTTTCTGGAAAGAAATGGAAAACCGGGACGAAAAATTTGGAGACGTGATCGAAAGAATTTGGGGGATAATCGATGCAGAGATTGGAAAGCTGCTCAACCAGCTTGGAGAGGACACCAACATCTTTGTGATGTCCGACCACGGCTTCGTTGGCTTAAAAGCAACCTTCTCTCTCAACAGGTGGCTCTGGGAGAGAGGCTACCTGGACATATCCCTCTTTAACATGGTGCTAACCAATCTCTGGCTGTACAACAGGAGAACCTCACAGGTAATCGAAAAGCTCGGACTAGACAGAATATTTAGGCGTCTGATGTCCCGAGAAAAACTGATAAGCCTCCAAGAGAAGATGCTCCCCAACGAGGTTTCAAGCCCCTACCTGGTAACGCAGGTGGACTGGGGCACTACAAAAGCCATAAACGTGGGCGAGTGCGGCGTATTCCTAAACCCGAAACTTGACCCGGATGAGTACGAGGCGGTAAGGACACGGCTAATCGAAGAAATAGAAAGGATAAGGAATCCAAAGACCGGCGAAAAACTAGTCGCGTCGGTCAAAAGGAGAGAGGAGCTGTATCACGGAGAACATCTAAACCTTGCGCCTGATCTGATTGTGGTGCCAAACGAGGGCTACAGAATATACGACAGTCTACTCAGAAGCTGCTGGGACTACTCGAAAGATGTCTGGTCAGCATATCACAAACTTCAGGGAATTTTCATAGCGTATGGCCCGGACATTAAAGAGGGAGGCAGGGTGGAGAACGCAAAAATCTACGACCTCGCTCCCACAATACTCCACATGTTTCAGGTACCAATCCCCAGGGATATGGATGGTAGGGTCCTAACCGAAATATTTAGGGAGGATTCCGAGATAGCGCGGAGGCAGATTTTGTATCACGACGCTGACGTTGAGAGAGCCATTGTGAGGAAAAAGATTACAATGCTAAGAAAGCTAAAGAAGATATAGCTTTCGGCAGGTTTTCCTTCGGCCTCCTTTGCCCAGGGTTCCTGTTTGAAATTTTCTAAAACCCGCTTTTTTCTGTTTTTTCTTCTTGATTGGAAAGATTTTCTAAGGGTAAAGCTTTTTAGCCTTAATTATATTTAATTAATTGGTGTTTAAGGTGCCTGAGAAGGAAAAGAAGTTCACAACGGTTTCCATACCCACACCCCTGTTCAAGAAAATCCAAGAGAGAATAAAAGACACGGGTTTCACCTCGGTTTCAAGCTACGTTACCTACGTGCTCCGCGAAATCGTGGCGGAGGAAGACGAAGAAGAAGGAGAACCCTTCAGCAAAGAGGACGAAGAGAGGGTGAAGGAGAGACTCAGAGCCCTAGGATACCTAGGCTAAACCGCTTTCCAGAAGAGAGAGGGTTAACAGATGCCAAAGCCTCACGGTGGAAGACTCGTAAACAGGGAAGTACCAGAGCACAAAAGAGAAAGGTTCCTGGAGCAGGCAGGCGAGCTTCCAACACTAAACATCACCGAGGGACAAGCCAAGGACGCGGAGAACATCGCCAAGGGGGTGTTCAGCCCCCTAGAAGGCTTTCTCCTACAAGAAGACTACTCCAACGTTCTCGATGAGAAGAGGCTTTCCAACGACCTTCCTTGGACGCTACCAATAATCCTAGATGTGCACAATGACCTTAATGTAAGAATAGGAGACGCGATCACTCTCTCGTACAAGGATAGACCCCTGGCACTCATGCAGGTGGAGGAAGTATACAAGTACAACAAAAAGGAATTCGCCCAGAAGGTTTACGGAACCCTAGATGTGAGGCACCCCGGGGTCGCCAAGCTGAGGGATATGGGAGACCTTTTGGTGGGTGGGAAAATCACTCTAGTGAGGGAGATGGAAACCCCCTTCTCGAAATACAATCTGAGACCTGTGGAGACCCGAGTGCTGTTCAAGGAGAAGGGGTGGAGAACCGTTGTCGGGTTCCAGACGAGAAACGCTCCCCACCTCGGACACGAATACGTGCAAAAAACGGCTCTAACCTTCGTTGATGGGGTGTTCATCAACCCGGTTATCGGAAGGAAGAAGAGGGGTGACTTCAGGGACGAGGTCATACTTGAGGCCTACAACGTCCTGATAGAACACTATTACCTGAAAGACCGTGCGGTTATGAGCATCCTACCCTTTGAGATGAGGTACGCTGGACCCAGAGAAGCCGTGTTCCACGCGATTGTGAGGAAAAACTTCGGGTGCACCCACTTCATAGTGGGGAGAGACCACGCGGGGGTCGGTGACTTCTACCCCCCATACGCTGCTCAAGACATATTCGACGAGTTTCCCGACCTTGGAATAATTCCCCTGTTCTTCAAAACCTTCTACTACTGCAAAAAGTGCGGCGGAGTTGTAAACGAGAAGATCTGTCCCCACGGAGAAGAGCAGCACATAAAATTCAGCGGAACGAGGATACGTGAACTACTCAGGAGGGGGCAGCGCCCACCAAGGGAAATGATGCGCCCCGAAGTGGTTGACGTGATTCTACGTTCAGGAAATCCGTTCGTGGAGTAAAAATCAGATGATTCCAGAAGATTGTAAATCCGCGATTAGCCGGATCAAAAATTATAAGAAGGGTTTAATTCTCCACCACTGGGACACGGACGGCGTATCCTCGGCAGCGCTATTTCTAGAACACCTAAAGAAGGAAAAGAGACTGATTATCCGAAATTACACGCCAATCGTCGGAAACTACTGTCTGAAAAGCCGCGAGATAGAGGAAATAAGCTCACAGAAATACGATTTCATAATAGTTGTTGACATGAACCTTCCGAAAAACAATATAATAAAACTGAAAAACGATTCCAAGGCTGAACTCTTCTACTTTGACCACCACATCCAAGACAGAATAGAAGAAGTCCACCACTTCAACCCCCTAATCGGAGAAGAAAACGGAGAAAACTATCCCTCAGCATCGTGGCTCGTCAATGAGTGCTTAGGCAACCCGGTAAATCTCCCAGCTGTGCTCGGAGCCGTAGGAGACCACGAGGTCCGACTCAAGAACAAGAAGAAAATCTACACAACAGTAGAGGAATTCGCTGAAAGATTAGGACTCACCTTCGACGACCTTCTCAGGATGGTTGAGCTAATAGACTCAAGCTACAAGGTCGGAGACAGAAGCGAGGTCCTCAGAGCACCCTTCGTGCTGCTCAAAAACAGTCCAAAGGAGATACTCGAACACCCAACATGGAACAAATATCTCGAAAAACTCCGAGAAGACGTAGAGAAGCAGATAACTAAGCAACCAACACGCACAGAGGGTAGAATTCTCATCTGGGAGATAAACACTCCCTACAACACCACCTCCACCATAACGAGGCGCCTCGCCTGGAAAAACAACCAAAACATAGTGGTAGTTGTGAACCACGGATGGTTCCGGGACCGAGACCAAGTGTACATTAGAGCGGGAAACACCCCCTTCGATTCCAAGGAAATAATCGACTTCGCCAGGGGTTTGGGATACAGCGCTGGGGGTAAAAGAGAGGTGGTTGCGGCGGTTGTGCCAAAGAACGAAACAAAAAGGTTTCTAGAACTGGTGTTACCGAAGCTAAGAGGTGAGTAGATAGAAATGTCAAGAAAAGTGTTGATTATTGGATTGGACTGTGCTGCTCCCGAGCTGGTTTTCGAAAAGTTTCTGGATGAGCTACCCAACCTGAGGAAAATGCTCGGCCACGGAGTACACGGCAGACTGAAAACCTGCATCCCCCCGATAACCATTCCAGCCTGGATGGTCATGATGACGAGCAGAGACCCCGGAACACTCGGCCTGTACGGGTTCCGACACAAGAAAAGCTACTCCTACGACGTGTGGATAGCCAGCTCCAGATCCATTAAACACAAGACGGTCTGGGACATCCTATCGGAGAGAGGCCTCAGATCCTGCGTGGTTGGCGTGCCCCCAAGCTATCCTCCAAAACCGGTCAACGGGTGCATGGTATCCTGCTTCATAACCCCAGACGCCACCAAGGACTATACATACCCCAAAGAACTAAAAGGAGAACTGGAAGCAAGGTTCGGAGAGTATATATTCGACGTAGAATTCAGAACAGAGGACAGAGACAGGGTTCTCAAAGAGACGTACGAGATGACCCGGCAGCACTTCAACGTGATAAAGTATCTAATGCAGGAGAAGGAGTGGAGTCTCTTCGTTTTTGTCGAAATCGGCCTTGACCGGATACACCACGCGTTCTGGAAGTTTTTCGACAGAGAACACCCGAAGTATGTTCCCAACAACAGGTACGAAAACGTGGTCAAAGAGTACTACAAATACTTGGACCGAGAGATAGGTGACCTACTAAACCTAGTGGACGACGAAACAGTGGTGTTGGTGGTGTCAGACCATGGAGCTAAGGGGATGAAGGGAGCCTTCTGCATAAACCAGTGGCTAATAAGAGAAGGCTACCTAACAACAAAGGGTAAACCCGAGAGGGGTGCAAGGCTGGAGGAATCCCAGATAGACTGGAGCAAAACAAAGGCGTGGGGATGGGGAGGCTACTACGCCAGAATATTCGTAAACGTTGAGGGAAGAGAGCCCCAGGGAATAGTTCCCCCCGAAGACTACGAAAAAACACTAGACGAACTAACGGAAAAACTTAAACAGATACACGGACCCAACGGGGAAAAATTCGACAACAGGATTTATAGGCCGGAGGAAATCTACGACGAGCTCAACGGGGACTCCCCCGACCTGATAGTCTACCTGGACAATCTGAGCTGGAGGTCTGCGGGAACCATAGGATACGACACCCTGTACCTCTCGGAAAACGACACAGGACCCGACGACGCTGTGCACTCAGAGTACGGAGTGTTCATCCTCTACGACCCCAAAAGCGAAACCGGCACGGAGCTCCAAAACCTTAGCATCTTCGACGTAGCTCCCACGGTTCTAAGCATCCTAGACGTGCCGGTTCCAGAAGAGATGAAGGGGAAAACCATAACCTGGTGATCAAGGTGAGGGAAGGCTTCGGGGTTTGGCTAACCGGACTACCCGCATCGGGAAAAACCACCATAGCACGAACCCTAGAAAAAGCCTTGAGGAGGAGGGGTTTACGTGTGGAGGTTCTCGACGGGGACGAGGTGAGAAGAAACCTGAGCCCCGACCTGGGGTTCACGAGGAAGGACAGGGAAACCCACGCAAGGAGGGTAGCCTACGTGGCCAAGCTCCTCGTGAGAAACGGGGTAGCGGTGATCGTGGGCCTAATCTCCCCGTACAGGAACTTCAGGGAGCACGCGAGAAAACAGATAGGAAACTTCGTCGAGGTCTGGGTAAGGTGCCCCCTAGAAGAATGCATAAGAAGAGACCCAAAGGGCCTCTACGAGAAGGCGATGAGGGGTGAAATAAACGACCTTACCGGAATCCAAGATCCCTACGAGGAACCACTAAACCCGGAGGTAACGGTAGACACATCCAAGGAGAGCGTGGAAGAAAGCGTGAACAAGATAATCAAAAAGCTGGAAAACCTGGGATATCTTCCTTCCACCTAAGACAGCTGAAAGATTCGCCTG
>JAUQYY010000153.1 GCA_030587505.1 Candidatus Sigynarchaeota archaeon | reverse complement strand
ATTTTTCCAACAAGAAGACGAAGAACTCTGACTACCAACTCATAGAATTCCATCATTAAAATATTCACTTTCAGCATCAAACTTTATTACATTAAATATAAGCACAAATTAAAAAGGAGGCGAACCAGTTGAAGTCAACCATCACCCTACGAGTCGCAGAGGCACATGGAAGAGATGTTGGACGTGGAATAGCCCGAATAGACCCAAAAATAATGGAAGAATTAGGGCTTACACCAGGAGACGTCGTGGAAATAGGAGGCAAACGTAGAACGGTAGCTATTTGCTGGCCGGGCTATGCTGAAGATTATGGTAAAGGTTTAATCCGTATTGACGGTTATATCAGAAATAATGCTGGAGTAAGCATAGACGAGAAGGTAACTGTAAAGAAAATAGAGGCAAAAAAGGCTCGTAAAGTCACTTTAGCTCCTATGGAACCGCTAAGAATCATGGGCGCTGAAGATTACCTTCGTCAACTTCTTGAAGGCCGAGTAATCACACGCGGTGACCGCATTCCCATAGGAATCATGGGGCGAAGCATAGACTTAATGGTGACAAGCATTCAACCTCCAGCTCCAGCAGTGATAATTACAGATGATACTGAAATAACCCTGACAGAAAGACCTCCCGCAGCAGTCCGTGAAGTTCCAAGGGTAACCTACGAAGACATAGGCGGATTATCCGAAGAAATAAGAAAAATTAGAGAAATGGTAGAACTTCCTCTGAAGTACCCAGAACTTTTCGAAAGATTGGGAGTTGAAGCTCCAAAAGGAGTTTTGCTATACGGTCCACCTGGAACCGGAAAGACTCTCCTTGCCAAAGCAGTGGCAAACGAAACTAATGCGGCATTCTTTAGCATAAGCGGACCGGAAATTATGAGCAAATATTACGGTGAGAGCGAAGAACGCCTAAGGGAAATTTTTAAACAAGCAGAAGAAAATGCTCCAAGCATAATATTCATCGACGAAATAGATGCAATAGCCCCTAAAAGAGAGGAAGTAACTGGAGAAGTTGAAAAGAGAGTTGTTTCTCAACTTTTGGCATTAATGGACGGTTTAAAACCAAGAGGAAGAGTAGTTGTAATAGGAGCAACAAACAGACCTAACGCCTTAGACCCAGCTCTAAGGAGACCCGGAAGATTCGACAGAGAAATCGAAATAAGCGTCCCAGACAAACAAGGACGTATCGAAGTTCTACAAATCCACATGAGAGGGATGCCCATAGCAGACAATGTCGACATACAACAACTAGCACAAACCTCACACGGATTCGTAGGAGCCGACCTCGAAGCACTCTGCCGCGAAGCAGCCATGAAAGCCCTCCGCAGATACCTCCCGAAAATAGACCTAGAAGAAGAAACAATCCCAACCCAAATCCTCGAAAACATGGAAGTCACCCAAGAAGACTTCATAAACGCCCTCAAAGAAATCCAACCCTCAGCAATCAGAGAAGTACTCATCGAAATCCCCAGCGTACACTGGGACGAAATAGGAGGCCTAGAAGAAGTAAAACAACAACTCCGCGAAGCAGTCGAATGGCCACTCAAAAACCCCGAAGCATTCACACGAATGGGTGTAGAACCACCGAAAGGAGTACTACTATACGGCCCTCCAGGCTGCGGAAAAACCCTACTGGCAAGAGCAGTGGCAACAGAATCGGAAGCAAACTTCATATCGGTAAAGGGCCCTGAGTTGCTGAGTAAGTGGGTAGGGGAGTCTGAGAAGGCTGTTCGTGAGGTTTTCCGTAAGGCGAGGACCGCGTCGCCAAGTATAATATTTTTCGATGAGTTTGATGCGCTTGCGCCTCGTCGTGGCAGCGGTGCGGGTGATTCGCAGGTTACTGAGAGGGTTATTAGCTCACTTTTGACGGAGATTGACGGCCTAGAGGCGCTTCATGATGTGGTCGTTATGGCGGCGACGAACAGGCCGGATATTTTGGACCCCGCGCTTCTGCGGCCAGGTAGGTTTGATCGGTTGATTCTTGTTCCTGCGCCCGATGATGCGGCTCGGTTGAAGATTTTCGAGCTGTACACTCGCGGGAGGGGTATGCCGCTCGCTGACGATGTTGATATCGAGCGGTTGACGAGGGAGACCAAGGGGTACGTGGGCGCTGATATTGAGGCGGTTTGCCGCGAGGCGGCTATTCTGGCGTTGAGGGAGGATGTCAACGCTGAGAAGGTTTACATGAGGCACTTTGAAGAGGCTATAAAGAAGGTTCACCCAACCGTCACACCAGAGATGATTAGATGGTATGAGCGGGTGGAGGACAGGTTCCGACAAACGGCTCCTCCAGTGTCCCATGTTGTGTAGTGGATTCGAAACAATTGACGGCCTCACAACCCTTTTTATTTTCTGTCTTGGCCTCCGTTCCCCCTCAGACCTGTGACCAGCCTCCTTAAACTAGGGGGAGGATATAATCTTTGGATACGTTGCGTAGGAGGCCTCAACGCTCTTCAAAAAATCTATGGGACGCACAAGGATTTACACACCCTATAATAGCCAACAAGCCTGAAACATGTGTCCTACGCGGAAACAAACATTATCTTGTTTCTCGGCGGCCGAACAAAATTTTATTATACGCGTCTATTCCTACTTTAAGCAACATTTTCACAGGAGGTTAGAAGATGGGTAGACTAAGAATTATTGATTTGAGTGTTCCGATTGAGGCTGTTCCCAGCGAGTTTGTTATACCTGAAATCGAACATGAGGATCATAAGAAGGGAGCGAATCTGATGAAATGGGTCTTTGGAGTCGAAGACTCGGATCTTCCGGACGGGCTGGGATGGGCGAACGATACGATAAAACTGCAGACGCACACCGGAACCCATCTCGATGCCCCATGGCATTATCATCCAACTTCTGAGGGAAGAAAGGCTAAGACTATTGATGAAATTCCCCTAGAATGGTGCTTCAGCGATGGCGTTGTCCTGGATATGAGGCACAAGCCTGACGGCTCAGTCATCACCGTTGACGACCTCAAGGAGGCGCTGGATAAGATAGGCTACAAGATTAAGCCTCTGGATATTGTTTTGATTATGACTGGAGTTGACAAGTATTGGGGTACTCCGGAGTATCTTAATCGGGGCTGCGGAATGGGAAGAGAATCTGTCATATGGCTCTGCGACCAAGGAGTCAAAGTGCTTGGTACCGATGCGTGGGGCATAGACCGCCCGTTTGTGAGTATTAAGGAGGAGTTTGAGAGAACCGGAGACAAGAGGATTATATGGGAGGCGCATTTCGCAGGGATTGAGAGGGAGTACTGCCACATTGAGAAGCTTGCGAATCTGGACAAGATTCCGAAACCCTACGGATTCAAGGTTGCGTGTTTTCCGATAAAAATAACTGGGGCTTCAGCAGGCTGGTGTCGCCCGGTAGCTATCGTGGAGGAGTGACTTTGCACAATTCTTCTTCAGTGAACACGTTGCATGTTGATGATTGAAACACTCGATTCGGGTTCTGTCTCTGCCCTTTTTGGAAGTGTGGCCTTGGAGGATTGGGAGCTGTTTCGCCTCCCATTTTTAGAGTGTTGGTTTCAACCGTTGCGATGTGGCGGTGAGTTTTTGTACTGAAGCTGGTGTACGTAGCGTCTCTTCGGCTGACGATTTCGCGGGTGGTGCTGGCGGTGTAGGAATGTTTGGTCTTTGGTAAGGTTTTTATGTCTCGGCGTGAACTTTTAGCTCCCCCGTGTGGTGATTGCCGTGAGAACCCCGGTCAGA
>JAUQYY010000184.1 GCA_030587505.1 Candidatus Sigynarchaeota archaeon | reverse complement strand
GTTTCAGAGGAGGATTACATTAATGTTAACAGTCCTCTTCTCCTAAATGTGAGAAGGGAAGGTATACCTGCATGAAAGAGATCAAGTCCTTGATTGAGAGAGCAGAGAAATACCTGAGAAGTGCTGAAATACTTCTCGAAGAGGGAGACTATGAATCTTCTGTTTCAAGAACTTATTATGCGATGTTTTATTCAACGCAAGCTACGCTACTTACAAAGAATCTATCATTTTCATCCCATAAAGGCGTAATTTCAGCTTTCGGGGAGCATTTTATAAAAACCGATATTTTTCCAAAAGAAATGGGTAGAGAACTAAACAGGGCTTTTGAAAAAAGGCAGATAGGAGATTACGAATACACATTTGTGATATCTAAAAGAGAAGCTAAAGAAATACTTGAAAAAGGGAAGGAGTTTGTAGAGAAGATAATTCAATATCTGAAGGAGAAAAGGATGTTATGAAATACTGCAAGTCGCCTAACAGACCGTACGTGGCTTCGGCTTACGCCTTTGCCTAAATCCGCCTCGCTGTCCTTCGGATACACTCGTGACGTTAGGCGACCTACCGAGGATGAAGATGATGAAGCAAGATTTCCAATAATCTCAAAGTTTAATTAAAGCATCTGAAAACGTGGATGCTCACCATTTTCAGTCCACCTATTGCGGGGTGATGAACCGATACATAGGAACGTGTTTACTATTGTGAACTTACCATTCGCTGCGTTGTATGTTAGATAATTTTTCCATAATAACTTGGTGGAGTTGTATAATGATTTCTTGAGGGGTTTTCCCCTCTTTGAAATGTTATGTATCATTCCAGTGACTGGAGAACTCCTCCAAAATAAATCTTAAGTGACGATACCGTCAATCTTTCGGAAAAAATTATAAGACCGAACCTGTTATGAGTTCACACGCTTCTTAGCATAAACCCTGGTGATTACATGAGCAGCGGGCACTCGAGAGACCTCAGTCCTATCTTCGAGCCGAAGTCCATAGCTGTGATTGGTGCTTCTAACAACCCCACGAAGTGGGGCTGGATAATCCCCTCCAACATTCTGTCAAACGGGTACGTTGGAAAAATATACCCCGTTAACCCGAAGGGGGAGGAAATACTGGGTCTCAAATCGTACCCCAGCCTCCTAAACGTTCCAGAGGATGTTGACTTGGCTATTATCGTGAGACCCGCGCCATCAGTCCCCCAGCACCTTGAAGAGTGTGTGGAAAAGGGCGTCAAAGCCGCCATCGTGATATCCGGAGGTTTCAGAGAAACGGGGGAAGAGGGCGAAAGGCTGGAGAGAGAAGCGGTTAGAATCGCCCGCAGGGGCGGAGTGCTTCTCGTTGGGCCCAACACCATGGGGGTCTGGAGCTCCACGGTAAGCCTCTCAGCCCTGATGCCTCCAGTGATTCCTCGGAGCGGCGCCGTTGCCCTAATCTCCCAGAGCGGAAACATCGGAACAAACGCCCTCGCCTTCGGAAGCGAGAGGGGCATAGGATTCAGCAAGTTCGTGAGCAGCGGAAACGAAGCGGACATCGCAACCGAAGAGTACCTGGACTACTTCGCCAGAGACCCCCAAACGAGGGTGATCCTCGCCTACATCGAGGGCCTAAGAGACGGCAGAAGATTCATAGAGGTTGCAAAAAGGGTCACGAAAAAGAAGCCAATCATAATCTACAAGGCTGGAAGAACGAGCGAGGGGGCGAAGGCGGCGAGGTCACACAGCGGGGCACTCTCAGGCTCCAACCGAATCTACGACGCCGCCTTCAAGCAGTGCGGAGTGCTAAAAGCCTCAACGGTAAACGAGCTACTTGACCTAGCGGCCGCGTTTCTACTGCTCCCACTACCCAGGGGGAAACGCGTAGGCATACTAACCTGGGGAGGCGGCTACGGTGTTGTTGCCACAGACGCCTGCGTGGAGGTCGGCCTTGAAGTGCCGACCCTTCCCGTTGAAACCATCAGGGAGCTAGATGGGTACCTCCCCCCGTACTGGAGCCGAGGTAACCCCGTAGACCTTGTCGGCACGTTTGACAGATCAATCCAGCCGAAGTGCCTCGAAGCCCTTGTACGGGCGGAGAACATAGACTCCGTAATAGCGTCCGGCCTCATCGTGGGTCGAGAAAGCTTCGGCGCGGCTCTCACTAACTCTCAGAGATCCGATAAGCTGGGCGAGCGGGTCGCAGACGACTGGCTCCTGACGGCGGACAGGAAGAACATGGACACCATGGCGGAGCTGATTGAGAGGTACGGTAAACCCATCGTAGCTGTCACACTTACGACGAGGGCTCAGCTTACGCGTGAGGCTTTCGAGAGAAAAGTGGCGGCATACTCCTCACTCGAAGGAGCCGCAAACGTGCTGGTAAAGATGCTGGAGTACGCAAACTTCCTGAGATGTAGAGGAGCGGAGACTTGAAGAGTGCAACCATTTCTGAAAGGTGCACACCATCCATTTTAACCCGATTTTCTAGCGTCTCAACCCTAGGTTGGGGCGCCTCGACACGAGTACGGAGTGAAAAAAAGGAGGAAAGGTGGGCTTGTTTCGCTGCGGGTCTCTGGTTTTCCAGACGGTTACGAGGAGTATGCGACTAGGAATGTGTCGCCGTCGTCGCAGATTTCCTGTGGTGCCACGTTGAAGCCGTACTTCCAGCTCCATCCGGGGTTCTGGTCGATGTCTGGTCCGCCCACAGCCTTGTACGCCGCCCACACGAGTTCGCTGCAGTAGTAGCTGTTGCCCTCAACCTGTTTGCCTCCGATGTAGGTGAGCC
>JAUQYY010000154.1 GCA_030587505.1 Candidatus Sigynarchaeota archaeon | reverse complement strand
CCAGCGTTGAGGGGTTTCGCAAACCACATCCCCGTTCAGCGAATTCCCGGATTGGTTTCAGCAAGCCGGACCGGTAAATTACACTCTTGCCCAACGACTGGTACGTTTGAAGCGGAACAGACGGAAGGAAGTCACACGAATGGTTGAGTATACAGTCTACGCCTTGATTATCTTGTTCGTTATAGCTCTTCTGGGGGAAATTATAGATTCAGGCCTAGGCATGATGTACGGGACACTCCTCAGTCCCATTCTCATCGCCGCAGGTTTCAGTCCATCAGCGGTTATTCCCTCCATTCTGATATCACAAGCGATGGGCGGATTAACGGGAACCATATTCCACCACAGGTACAAAAACGCCGATTTCACACTGAAATCCCCACACCTCAAAGTGGTTCTGGCCATAGTCTTACCCGGATTGGTAGCCGTGTTATTCGGAGTCTTAGTAGCTGTTAATATTCCGAGCTGGGTGATGAAGAGCTACATAGGCATTCTAGTTATCGCCATGGGCTTTCTGTGCGTTTTCCCGCTTGAGTACACCTTCAGATGGTGGAAGATGTACCTAGTGGGGATTGTTTCGGCGTTCAACAAGGCTCTCAGCGGAGGCGGATTCGGCCCACTCGCGTCAACGGGAAAGATACTCGGAGGCTTAGACCCAAAGGTTTCTGTTGCCACCACAACCTGCGCGGAGGTGCCGATATGCTTGACTGGTTTCATAACATGGTACCTAGTGGAGGGCACGCCCACCGCTTGGTGGTTCCCAGCGGTACTGTGTGCGGGGGCAACGGTTGGTGCGGTAATCGGGCCATACGCCACGGCGAGAATCGACACAAAGTTGCTGAAAATCGTCGTAGGTGTCCTAGCAATCATCTCCGGAGTGTACCTTTGCTACACGGTTCTTCAGGGGTTCAATGAAACCCTTTCGAATATGGCGTACTCATTCATCTTCGGGCAGTTGGGTATAGATTACTATCCTACCGTTTGGGACTGGATTTCAGAAGAGCTGACGAAGATCATTGGTGGTTGGTTTGGACTCTAGGCGGGTGAAAATCTCACTAGTCGCGATACTGATCGCCGGAGCAGTATTCGTCTACCACACATACACGATAGCCTCGACTACTAACACGCTGAAAGCCCTGAAAACCGTTTCTAGCTGGAACCCCCTCAACGATGTCATAAAAGAGATAGTGGACACAATAATGAATATACTACGCAGGTCCCTCGGGGTGGTGTGAAGACGAAAACAAAAGCAGACACCTTGCATCAACGAAAAATAGTACACCACACACCTCTTCACGAATCTGGAGGGAGGAGTGTGAACCATCCTCCCCTACGTAAGAGGCCTCTGCTTCAACGACCGCGCTCGATCTCCCCACACCTCAAGCCGCAAAACCCCTCATGGGTCTTCCACAAGATTCAACGAGAACGAACAAACTCCCTTGCTTCCAGACTCTCTGATAAGGTTAGCGATTTGAACAGCTTTCTGATGATACCTTTCCCCTTCCCTCTTAATTGAGGCGATGGGTACCCCCTGTCGAGTGCAATGTTCAATATTTTCTACGCTCCCTTCGAACAGCTTCCGCAGCAGTTACCCCTCTATCGAAATACGGCTCAAGCTCTTCCGCCAGATCGCCCAGGCCTTTTGGTTTAATCCACGGAGGCACGTTGAATCGTAGACTCCTGGGGGGTTTAAGAAAGAAAACGTTCAACCTACCCTTCCTCACGTAGTCGGCTTTCCCGCTCTCGACCAATCGGTGAAGTTTACCATCTGCCGTGGCCCATGAAACTCCTAACCTTTTGGCAATTTCATCAGGAGTTTTTGGGCCCTCGGAGAGAATTTCTATGATCCGTTTCATCACAGTATCCATATTACCACCAATATTGACATTCTCCACGACTAAAGTCGGGAGGTTCTGGGTTTGTCAGCTTATGCTTCATTCTACCCAGTTCGGACTGTGTCAAAGCAACCCTACCTTTGACATATAGAGACATTTATGTGATAGAAACGTATGATTTTCCACTAAGATAAAGATTATTAACAAAAGCTGCGAAATCATTAATAACTAGTTAAGTTTAGAATCTCTAAGACTACGTTCGGACCTGTAACTACGGGTAGACAACGAGATAGTACCTCATCCATTTTCCTTGAAATTATCCGGCGGAAACCTTAAAAATATAGAGTAGAGTAAAGGTGTGCGAGTGAGTTGAGAGCGTTAATACCTGCCGCAGGGCGTGGAACACGCCTCAGGCCCCAGACGAACACGAAGCCCAAGTCCCTTCTCCGCGTGGCGGACAAACCTATCATCGGGCACATCCTAGACAATCTGAAAACAACTCGAATTAAAGAGGTCATAGTGATCCTGGGATACATGAAGGAGCAGATAGAGGAGTACCTCGAGGAAAACTATTCAAACCGCTTCGATTTCATCTTCGTTGAGCAGGAGCCCCGCCTCGGACTCGGACACGCGGTCTACGTCGCGAAAGAACAGGCGATAGACCAGCCACTAATGATCCTCCTGGGAGACATGATATTCCTACAAACCTACAGGGAAATGCTCCAAAAACACAGGAAAAACGGAGGGTGCGCAGCCTCCATAGGAGTAAAGGAGGTCGACCAGCCCCAGCACTACGGAAACGTGGAGATAACAAACGGCAACATCACCAGGCTCGTCGAAAAGCCGGCCACACCCCTGTCAAACCTCGCGATAGCCGGAGTCTACATAGTGAACGACACACCCCTACTCTACAGGGCGCTGGAGCAGATAATCGAAAACGATATCCAAACAGGGGAAGAGTACCAGCTGACAGACGCCCTACAGAGAATGATAGACTGGGAGGCCAGCCTAAAAACCTTCAGAGTCGAAAAATGGTACGACTGCGGGAGAAAAAACACCCTGCTCGAAGCAAACCGAATCCTACTCCAGGAAAAACACAACAACCACACAAAACTAACACACAGCCAACCAACAAACACCATAATAATCCCACCAGTAGCAATAGCCGAAGAATGCCAAATCGAAAACTCCGTAATAGGACCACACGTCTCCGTTGCCGAAGGCGTAAAGATAAAAAACTCAATAATAAAAAACACAATAATCGGCTCACACGCCCAGATAGAAAACACAAACCTGACAAACACCCTAATAGGAGACGAAGCAATCGTCAAAGGAACCCTACTAGAACTGAACGTGGGCGACCACGCGTCAATACACCTAACCTACTAGACGGAGCTGAATGTGGGCGTTTTTAACCCTTGAGTAAACCAATCAAAGCCGTTCTTTCAGACTACCTGTGAGGGACTGTCAAACCTCTAAAGTTTTCTAATCTGCTGGGCGATTTTTTGGTATAGAATTTCTAGGTCCTTTAAATCGTAGCAGAAAACGTTTTTCTCCTCAACTCTTCTTCTAAAGCTCTTAGCAAAAAGTGCGTAGCACTCTCTCCTCTTTTCAAAGTTCAGTTTTACGCCGTTTGTCCGGCTTCTCAGTCCTTCCAGTATCTCCTCAGCGTTGACATTATCCCGCCACTTGCATTCGCCGAAAAGTACTTCCCCCCTGTCCTTGTTCATAGCCACTAAGTCAATCTCTTTGTCCCTGTGCCACCACTTGCCAACCGTTTGAAACCTGAAAATCCTGTGGAAAACATCGTCTCGAATCAGAATTTCGAACCGCTTCCCAAAATGCGGTGATAAGCTGCCCTCTTTCAGAGACACGGTTTCCCTTTCTATGCTCTCTCTGTTTTTGAAAACAAAGTTGAACCAGAAATCCAGTGAAGAATCACTTATCAAGTATATTCCCCTCCTCGGTTCTCCAATCGGGGCTATTCTCCTAACGAGTCCAAGTCGCATAAGGTTTTCTAGATACGGGTATACTTCCCTCCCCTCTATCCCCGCAAAGTTAGCAATTTCAGTTGGTCTGGTGTTTCCATACGCTATAGCGTTTAAGATGGTGAAATACGTCTTAATTTCCCTAAACTCCTGAGAGAGGAGGAAGTAGGGCTCTCGATAAAAATACCCGTCCTTCCTCATAAACTCCTGAAGAATAAACCTATCCGTATCGTTGTACTCCCCCGCCCTAAGCAGGTACTCCGGTACACCTCCAACAACCATGTACGTCTTGATCTGTTCCTCAAAGTCCATTTTGTCTAGAAACTCTCTGGCGCTATCAAAGCCCATCTCCCTCAGGAGGATGTCTCTAGTCCGTCTTCCGTACAGAGGCGACGCGGAGGAAAGCACC
This sequence comes from Candidatus Sigynarchaeota archaeon, assembly GCA_030587505.1. Classification (GTDB taxonomy): domain Archaea; phylum Asgardarchaeota; class Lokiarchaeia; order Sigyniarchaeales; family Sigyniarchaeaceae; genus Sigyniarchaeum; species Sigyniarchaeum tengchongense. The sequence continues at coordinate 563 of JAUQYY010000154.1, read as the reverse complement.
CGCTCAGACATTAACCCGAGCAAGGAACCGGAAACCAAAAAGAAAACCTTAGTATCGACTAGGAAAGTATCCCAGAACTTCTGCAACACGCTCAGAATTGCCCGATCACTCTTTATCAAATATGAGAACTCATCTATAACAATGAACAGCCTCTCGTCTTCGGGAATTATTCTCCTCAGGTAGTCAAAGAACTCCCTCCACTCCTTAAGCTCCACACGTCTCAAGAAATCATCCCCAAAGAATTCGCCCACTATGCTTTTAATCTCGCTTATCTGCACCTTTCTGTTTGTGTCCTCCGCTATGTAAAACACACCCTTCTTATTCTTCAAGAACTCGAGAATAAGTCGGGTTTTCCCTATCCTCCTCCGACCGTACAGAACCACAAAACTCGCCCGACCTCGGCTCCACTCCGATTCAAGCAACGCCAACTCGTCGGCCCTATCAATAAACCTAATCATAATTAGTACTAATTATGATTAGTATTTAACATCGTGAGCGGGAAATCCCACATGCTTCAGCGGTGGGATGAGAGCGAACGCCAAGTTTATATATATAACATTACA
>JAUQYY010000016.1 GCA_030587505.1 Candidatus Sigynarchaeota archaeon | reverse complement strand
TTCGCTCGTTCCTGAGGTTAAATTCCTTCTCCTCAAAAGTTTTTTTGAGGTTCTTGTTGATTTGAATGAGTTCCTCAAATTGTTTCTGTTTTGTTATCACAGCCTCAATTTTTTCTATAGTTGAATCCGTGTCCACTCCCTTCTCCAATTCTGCTAGAAGCTCTCTTTCCCCAGCGTAGAGTTTTTCTAATTCTTCTTCAAAATTTTTAATATTCACCTCCTTTTCCTCCCTCTCCTTGCCAACCTCCGCCATTCTCTCCTCTAAGCCCTCTATGACTTTTTGGATTATACTCTGATAGCTTAATTTCACCTCAGAGGAAAAGCTTCCACCCCTCTTCCTCCGCAGAAGGGGTTCAGCCTCCTCGATGAGCGCCGTCTCAAACAGCGCCTCATCCTCCTCTGGAAGTAGAATTAGGCCAAGGAGTGATCTCTTTTCGTCCTCGGCAATCGCATAGCACAAAATTCTCCGTCCATCCATAGAAAAGCGTTGTACAGCTCCAGCTTCAACTACCACATCAGTCAGGAAATCAACAATCTTCTCTTCACTCACATCGATGTCATTGAGGACCCACAGATCGAACAAAACACTTTTCCCAGAGAAATCAATAACAAATATTCCTGAGGGCATCTCCCTAACCTCAAGAATCTTCGGTATAAAGGTAACATCAACAAGTTTCGAGTAATATTATATTTAGAATTAGAGGATAATTAAATTTCCCGTATACGAGTTTACTACTCATTCAGGAAAATTTCCATTGAAAATTCCCGAAAAAGATTCTCACTCAATCGGAGCTTCACACAAGTGGAGGGAACGCTTCCCACAAAAGCAAAGATTATTGCTCACCAATCAGCATGAGCCATGTCACGCACAGTCACTTAAATTTCTAGAAACGAAAACCACCAAGTAGTGCTACGAATATGGAAGAGGCGGTGAGATCCGCGGTTGTTCCCGGGTTAAGCTTACCCTTGTATCTGTGCAGCTCTTCGTCAAGCGCCCAGCACATAGCCCTTCCCCTTTCTCCCAGTAAACCTCCTTCTTTGAGAATTTCCGCCGCCCTCTCACTCACCTCCACGGCTTTCTCCCTACCCGCCTTTCTCTGAATCAGGGAGTCAGGATTTTTCGAAAGAATCTCCAGGAAAGTGTGCACCGTTGCAGTGTTCACATCTTTGGATTCACCGTACACTTTCAGGAAAGCGGGATATCCAATCTCGAAGGTAATTTTCATACCGGTTACCCACTCTTTGCTAATGTCGTCCCACCCGGCGCTTATTCTGAAAACGTCCCGAAGGGCGACGTCCTCCTCCTCAATAAGAGACTTTGTCGACCTGTCTGTAACATCATACTGTTCCACCCTCCCCAAACCGCAGGGATTAGCAGCACCTATGGCTTCATAAACAGCCAACGTGTCCTTGCTCGTAGTGTTTTCCATTACCCGCTTCACGCTTTCCCGTAACTCACCAACCCTAACCCGATCGTTCGAAAAAACAATGCCGGCCGCCACAGCTAAGGGAACAAAAAGAAGTATGGTTCCCAGATTGACATTTCCCCCTCTCTGCCAGGCCAATGTATCGTAAACAGCCCTAAGAATGTGTTTCCCCACACCGGTTTCTCTCAGATCCCTCTCTTTGGAAGCAACAAGGTATCCGCTTAAAGCCGCCTCCCTAATACTCGGACCGATGGCCACAGCACCGGCGAGGAAGTGCTCATAGCGCGTTTTGGGCACATCCCGAGTGCGATGCACGTTTCCGGGTTTGGGATAACCACTGACCTCCAGTAGAACTGCAAGCATAGCACACTGCTGAACCCGTGAAGAAACCTCTAAACCATTCAACAACCATGTCTCCTCCTTTAAAATCAGAGATAGAATAGAAAGAAAATTTAAACTTTTGGTGTAGAGGATACTTGGCAACCAATTAGTCTTAATGGTCATGCGGGGATAAGAAAACCAAAATACGGGTGAAATTCACAAAGTTTTTTAACCAAAAAAGAAATGTTAGTAAGAGGAGAAAACCAAGAATTTTTATAAAAACACGAAAGGTATTTAAAACAGTAAGAGATAAGCAAAATACGGAACTCCGAAGCTAGGTGGTGTAGCGGTCAAGCATCGGGGCCTCTGGGGCTCTTAAGAGTAGGAGAAAGTCTCGGACGGCGGTTCGAATCCGCCCCTAGCTACCAATTCTCTACTTTTCCGCCAGAGTTTCACACCTCACAAGGAGGCTCCTCTATAAACATTTTGTACGATGCGAAAGTCACGCATGGTTTTTTCCTTTTTTGGTAGACAAATTTGCACTAGTTAGAGAAAAAAGTTATTAACTTGAAAAACCACATTAAGAATTCAATAGGGCGTTATAGGGTCATTCGGTTCTTAAAAACTGTTTTAGGAGCACGGAGGAGAGTCTACTGATTGATACATAATATATACATCCTGCGGCGCGATGGACTCTGCATTCTCCATCGCAAATATGGGAGTTTGGAAGCCGATGAGGATTTGGTTTCCGGGTTTCTGAGCGCTCTCACTAGCTTTGGAAAAAATATCAGCGGAAAAGAAGTAGAAAGTGTTATCCTGGGCGATAAAAAATTTGTTTCTATCCCCTCGGAACACCTAATATTCGTGTCCTACTGCGACACCACCGATGAGGTGAAAGATGTCCTCACAGAGATTAAGGACGCTTTCATCAGCTCTTTTGGATCTCTACTTTGGTGGAACGGAGACAGAGACACCTTTAAAGAGTTTCTACCCAAACTCGATGAGATAGTTGGTGGGAGAGGAAAGGAGGGAGCCTTCGAGCTCAAGACAGAAGAAATTCTGAATGGTTTAAAAGAGGGTAAAATATCGGCTAAAGAAGCAGCGGACAAAATACTGGAATACTACCTCAAAAAATCGCAAAAGAACAAATAGAAGGAAATAACAGAATCCAAAAATCAGTAAAAAGAATCCGACAAAAAGGAAATGATTGGAAGTAGGATTTCAAGTTCAAAGCAGGGTTAACCCCGTAGTGTCCAGACAACTTCTCTCATCGGTATAATGCTTAAAAATTTCCCAAAACTTCAAGAAGCTACGTACTTGGAAAGCAGAACGGGATTAAATATAGGGTTCAGCCTTGTCCGTGGTACTCCACACCTCGGTGAGAGTTACTAGTTCCTTTTCCTTTAATCCTTCTAAAATTTTGTGAAGTTCTTCTCTTGTTAGCGGTAACTTTCCCAGAGCCTTACGTGGAGCGTTAAACTCATGGTAAAGGTCTTCAAATATCTTTCTCCCCGTCCCAATAATACTCAGCACAGTTAGTTCTTCTTCAGTGAGCTGTAATGTTTTTTTAGGTACGGGAGTAAGGCTTTCCTTAGCCTCAATGTATTCTTCTTTTTCGTGTCCTCCACTTTTCTCCTCATCGGGCATCATTACTCAGCCTCCAATTGAAACAGAACTCATATTATTGTGTAGTAATTTATTAGCGTTGCAATGGTTATATTTTTAACTTTTCAGATTGCTTAAACGTTTTTTTATGTTATT
>JAUQYY010000144.1 GCA_030587505.1 Candidatus Sigynarchaeota archaeon | reverse complement strand
GCTCTGAAGCCAAAACAAATCAGAAACTCCGGGTGTTAGAACCAGCGGTCTCACCGCTAGCCCTTGCTGATCATCTTAAAACGAGTGAACCATATCTTCATAATTTTTTATTCTCGTGATTCTAACAACTGTTCAGTAAATTCTGCTCACCACGAAATCCGCCAGATTTAGGAAGAATTCTTGTGGTTCGTTCTTCAGGGGTGGCTTTGCTTTGAGTAGTCTTTTTTTGGATTCTTCCTTCAGCTCTAATGCTAGTCTCTTGGAGTTTTCAAGTGCGCCTGTCTCCCGGAATATTTTTCTAACCTTTTCTATGCTGCTTGGACTCGCCTTCGGGTTGCCCAGTATCTTTCTTAGGGTGTTTAGCTCGCTGGTGGACGCGTTGTTAAGTGCCTGAACGACCAGAACGGTTTTTTTACCCTCCTTAATGTCCCCGTCTGTGGGTTTCCCTGTTTCTGACTCTTTCCCGAACGTTCCTAGGATGTCGTCCTGAATCTGAAAGGCCTGGCCGACAAGCACCGCGTACTCTTTTAACGCCTTGATTTGACCATTTTTCGCCCCTCCAAGCATCGCACCGATCTGTATGGATTTCTCAAGTAGAGACGATGTTTTCATCCGCACCATTTGTAAATACTCTTCCATGGTAACGTTTTCTCTCCGCTGAATAACGCTCTCGAACATAACCCCGTCGATGAGTTCCTGGAAAACCTGTTGGTAGAGGTTAATGGCTTCACACTTAAGGTTATGAGGAAACTTTGAGGAGAGAATCGCTTCGACGCCGAGATTGTAGGTTGTGTTGCCCGCCAGAATGGCCATTGTGCTTCCAAAGTCTTCAGCTTCACCGTCTGGGGAAATCTCACTCCTGTACCATTCTCTGTACTTTACGTGGAAGGTTGGTCCGCTTCTGCGCAGCTCATCATGGTCTATGAGGTCGTCGTGAATCAGTGTGGCGTTGTGCAAGAGTTCAACAGAAATGGAGGGAAGAAATATTTTTCCGTCGGAGTCCGCCACGCCTCGGTAAGCCTGAATTAGAGAGATGGGCCTGAGCCTTTTTCCACCCCTCATGATGAACTCCTTAATGTTCGAGTAGTACGTTTTGTGATAGGAAAAAGGCGCTCTTGCGATTTTCCTGTCCAGAAACGAGGTCAGTGTCTGATTAACCTTCTTTGACAACTTATCCACTACTCTGCTGAATTCCAAGCTAATCTCTCCCTTTAAGATTTACAGTTTAAATTGTTACAGGGTTTCCTCCTGATTTTATTTGATACATTTAACCTTTTCCTTGGTGAGGATAAATTACTTCGTCAAAATTGCAATAATACCTCCCTTCATCACTTTATTACAAATGCGATTCCTCGCCGGACTGCTTGTTCACACTCGATGTTTACGCTGTTTTAACGTTTTTTGCGATTGTGTGCGCTTGTAAAATAACCGGATTTTTTAACATTTATGTGTCAAACTACCGCGGATAGTGGAGTTGTTTTTAAAATGTTTTAGTCAATTTTGCGTATTATCCCTGTTATGTCTACAATTCTGATTATTGCCTACCAAATGCTAAAACTGTCGATTTGATATTGAGGTGATACACAACGTTTAAATACTTAACTTGTTGCCTTTTAACGCCAACACAAGAAAGAGACTTCTCAAGTTACGCTTACATAACTTGATTCGAGTAAGAGGTTAACCATATTGATGAAACCAAACCAGCCAGTAGGCATCATAGGTTGGGGCGCCTACATTCCCCAGTACAGGATCAAAGTAAAGACCATAGCTGAGGTATGGGGCACTTACACCGAGAGATACACCGAGGGTCTAGGAATAGTGGAGAAGGCGGTTGCGGGGCCCGACGAGGATACTATAACAATCTCCATAGAGGCGGCCCAAAATGCGCTAAAGAGAGCACAGATAGAGCCGGTCGAGATAGGGGCGGTGCTTACCGGGTCAGAGTCTCCGCCCTACGCGGTTAAGCCCACGGGATGCACGGTCGCCGAGGTGATAGGAACAACACCTAACATACTAGCGGCGGACCTAGAGTTTGCCTGTAAGGCGGGAACGGAGGCGATGCAGCTTTGTATGGGTTTGGTTTCATCGGGCATGATAAAGTACGGTATGGCTATAGGAGCGGATGTGGCTCAGAGTGCTCCTGGTGACGATTTGGAGTACGCGGCTGCGGCGGGGGGTGCGGCTTTCATAATAGGTAAGTTGGATGAACGGGCGGCAGCTTGTATAGCTGCCTCGAGCTCGTATGTTACAGACACTCCCGATTTCTGGCGGCGTGCTGAGCAGCCGTACCCAAAGCATGGTGGTGTGTTTACTGGTCAGTCGTACTTCCAACATGTGATATCGGCTGGGGAACAGTTGATGGGCGAGCTGGGTATGAAGCCCCAGGATTTCCAGTACGCTATCTTCCACCAGCCCAACGGTAAATTCCCCGAGAAGGCCGCAAAGAGGCTGGGCTTCACCTCTGAGCAGATTAGAGTGGGTAAGCTGGTGGATAGAATTGGTAACACCTACTCGGGTTGCATTCCTCTGAGTTTGTCGGCTGTTTTGGAAGTTGCAAAGCCGGGGGATAATGTACTGGTCGTTTCTTACGGGTCGGGGGCTGGAAGCGACGCGTTCCACATTGTTGTTCAGGATGCGATTGAAGAGAAGCGTGATTTAGCCCCGACTGTTCAAGATTACATAAACAGGAAGGAATACGTAGGTTATGCTTGTTACGCTAAGTGGCGTAGAATGATTATTGGTTTAGAAGCGAAACGTTAGTCGGAGGGAATAATGGTATGAGAAGTGTATCTGTTATAGGAGTTGGAATGACAAAAATCGGTCACCTGTTCAGCGAATCCTTGCGTTCCCTTTTCTCAAAGGCGGTGAGAAGCGCTCTCGAAGACGCGGGGAATCCCAAAATCGATGCTCTTTACGTTGGGAACATGTCAGCTGGCCAGTTTAATAACCAGGAGAACATCGCCGCCTTATTGTCTGATTTTGCGGGGCTGAATGGTATCCCTGCGACTAGAGTTGAGGAGGGATGCGGGTCCGGGGCTGCTGCTTTTTATACTGGTTATAAGGCTGTCTCCTCCGGGGTTCACGATTTCGTGGTGGTGGGAGGCGTGGAGAAAATGATGGACACCGCCACCAACGACGCTACCTCAATTGTTTCAACGGTAACCGATCAGGAGTACGAGGCCTTTCTCGGCCTCTCCCTCGTTGGAATCAACGCGATGGTGATGCGCCTCTACATGAATACGTTTGGGGTTGAGAGGGAAAGCTTTGCGAAGTTCTCTGTCCTCATGCATGAAAACGCGTCAAAAAACCCCTACGCTCAGTTTCCGTTCAGAATTTCGATGGAGAAGGCGATGAACTCGAACCCGGTGGCGGAGCCCATACACCTCATGGACTGTGCACCCCTCGGTGACGGTGCTGCTGCCCTGGTTTTGTGTCCCACCGAGTACGCTAAAAACTTCACACCCTCACCCGTGGAGATAATAGGTGCGGGGTATGGTACCGACAGCTTTATTTTCCACACGAGGGACGACTTTCTGTCTTTGAAGGCTACGAGGGACGCCGCGAGGGACGCTTACAGGATGGCGGGGATAACGCCTGGCGATGTGGATCTGATGGAGATTCACGATGCGTTTTCGATAACAGCGTTTCTTACTATGGAGGACTTAGGCTTCGTGGAGAAGGGTGCTGCGGCTCAGGCGGTTGACGAGGATCTAATCAGCTTGGACGGACCCATACCCGTTAATCCGTCGGGAGGGTTAAAAGCCAGGGGCCACCCACTTGGCGCTACCGGTGTTTACCAGGTTGCTGAGGTTGTTCTTCAGCTTCGCGGAGAGGCTGGAGCCAGACAGGTTCAGGGCGCAGAAATAGGCCTCGCAAACAATATCAGCGGTTTTGGCGCCGCGTCCTTCGTTCACATTTTACGCGGTTAGGAATGGTGATGATTAGTGCAGGTTTCCAAGTTTTGGAGAGAGCTTCCTCAGCGTTACCGTCTTGAGGGTACTAAATGTACCGATTGTGGAAAGGTTTGCTTTCCACCCAGAGACCTTTGTCCATCCTGCAATTCGAGCCGGATGATGCGAGTGAAGCTTCCAAAGAAGGGGAAAATCGTAACGTACACCGTTATGCACACGGCTCCAGCGAACTTTGAGATATTCAAGCCTTACATAATCGCTCTTGTGAGGCTTGAGGACGGAACACACCTAACCACCCAACTCACGGACTGTAAACCGGAAAACATAACTCTAGGAATGGATGTGGAAGCCGTAATAAGAAAGATCAACGAGGACGGCAAAGACGGAATAATCTACTATTCATACAAGTTCCGTCCAGCATTCAAAAAATCCTAGAGAAACACTATAATATCAAATTTTTTTGGAGGGTGCGTTGAGAGGGCTTTTTCGGGTGCGGCGGGTAGTCAAAAAATTAAAATGACACCCTTTTCCCTATTATTCGGTGATAGCGTTCAAGGAGACTGTTATTTTTGAGGGAGTTTCTGGAAGATATCAAATCCCGTGGCATTCTCATTGAGATTGACAAAACGGTATCAACTGCTGAAATTCCAGCGCTCCTAAAAAAATTGGATGGGAAACCCGTTGTTTTTAATTCCGTGAGGGGGTCACCCTACAGGGTGGTCGGGAACATCTGTTCGAGTAGGGATTTGTTAGCCCTAGCGTTGAACGTGAAAAGGGAAGAACTCACATTCCAACTCGTTGAGGCTTTCGAGAAAAGGATCCCGCCGGAGATCGTTAAGAGTGGCAGGTGCCAAGAAGTAACAGAGAAGGTGGACCTAAACAGTCTACCCATACTCACCCACACCGCGGGTGACGGGGGACCCTACGTTACCTCGGGGGTGCTAATAATCCGTGACCCCGAGTTTGGAAGAAACGCTTCCATTCACAGACTCATGCAGCTGGATGACAAGCGGTTCGCCGTGAGGGTTGTGGAAGAAAGAGACATGGACATGTACCTGAAGCGGGCTGGTGGAGAGCTGGAGGTTGCAATCTGCATAGGGAACCACCCTTCCCTACTCTTGGCAGCGTCTACGTCCCTAGACATAACCGTTGACGAGTTGGAGATCGCGAACAGTCTGAGAGAGTTGCGGCTCGTTAAGTGTAGTAAGGTGGACCTGGAGGTGCCGGCGGACTGCGAGATAGTGCTGGAGGGAAGGATAACAAATGAGTTGGTGGATGAGGGACCCTTCCTCGACCTCACGGGCACTTATGACATGGTCCGAAAGCAGCCTGTGATTGAAATCAACCACTTCACTCACGCTAGGAATCCCATCTATCAGGCTTTACTCCCCGGCGGCCTTGAACATAAGCTTCTAATGGGTCTGCCAAGGGAACCCGCGATTTATAGTGAGGTTAACAAGGTCTGCGAGTGCAAGAATGTCCTAATAACTCCTGGAGGCTGCTCGTGGCTCCACGGAATAGTTCAAATCCATAAGAGGAGTCAGGAGGACGGGAGAAAAGCTATCGAAGCAGCGTTCAGAGCGCACAGGTCCATGAAGCACGTGGTCATAGTGGATGAGGACATAGACATCTATGATTTAAACTCGGTGGAATACGCCATCGCCACGAGGTTCCAAGCATCGAAAGACATGGTACTGAAGAGGGACAAGGGCTCCTCTCTTGATCCATCCGCTAATCAGGTGACTCGTGAAACCACAAAGGTGGGACTCGACGCGACAATACCCTTTGATAAGGACCGGTCGCATTTCCTCCCCGTAAAAGTGATTGGAGAAGACACCATCAGAGTTGAGGATTATGTACCTCAATAGAGAAGAAGAAAAAACACTCCATGGAGAGTACGGTGAATCGAAAAGACTAGCCATGAAGATACTCTGCGCACTGGGAGACTTCTTCCACGCCGAAAAGCTGATCCGAATCGAATCCGCCCACGTTTCTGGGGTTTCCTACAAAACCGGGGGGGACGCGCTAATAGACGTCCTGGAAAAATTTGCTGAAAGCAGGCCCAAAACGGCCGTGATAACCTCCCTAAATCCCAGCGGAATGGACCGATTAAGGTGGCGGGAAATGGGCATAACCGACTCCTTCGCCACGAAACAGAACAAAATAATAGAACTTTACCAATCCATGGGGGTTCTCAGTGTATGCAGCTGCGTACCCTATGAGCTCGGCAACATTGCAAAGAGCGGGCACCACGTATCATTCTCGGAGTCCTCAGCCGTAACATTCATGAACTCATTCCTCGGAGCCTACACAAACAGGGAAAGTGGCCTGTCCGCCCTAGCCTCCGCCATAATAGGAAAAACACCCGAATACGGATTGCACATACCCGAAAACAGGAATCCCGAAGTGGTGGTGGAAATAGACGCCAAGCTCACTAGTCCCACTGACTACGGCGTGGTGGGGTACAGCATCGGGAAAAACTTCGGTTCAAAAATCCCTCTCCTACAAAAAATCTCGCATTTGAATATTCAACAAGCCAAACAACTTTCGGCAGCCATGGCTGCCTCAGGTTCGATATCCCTGTTTCACACAGACAGCTGCACACGTAAAGAATTCGAAGAAAAGACTCTGGAAAAAATGGTCATAGACCAAAAACATCTCGACGAGTTAAAAGACTCCCTCGCTCCGACCAGCCAACCCGACATCATCATGATAGGCTGCCCCCACACCTCAATAGGCACACTCAGAAGAATCTCAGAATTGCTCAAGTCACCCGTTTCAAACCGAACCCAGCTATGGATTTTCACCTCCAGACCAATCAAAATGATTGCGGAATCAATGGGCTACGTCCAAAACATTGAGCGCATGGGCGCCAGGGTCTTCTGCGACACGTGTCCCGTCGTCTCCCCTATGCCCGAATTCGAACTAGCCTTGACAGACTCCGCAAAGGCAGCCCACTATCTTCCCACTATGAGCAAAATCGAATCCGCGGTGAAATCACTGGAAGACTGTATAAAAATAGCAACGGGGGAAAGAATCTGATGAAAATCACACTAAGGGGAGAAGGCTTGAGAGGATTGAAACAACCCAGAGTAGAGGGAGAGGCCCTTGTAACCCAAATGCCGATATCCTTCCTCGGATTTGTGGACCTCAACACGGGGAAAGTCATACAGAAGAGACACGAGCTGGAAGGAAAAAACATTAGTGGAAAAATACTCGTGTTCAGCACCGGGGTGGGTTCAACAGTCGGTTCCTACGTTCTGATCAACCTCGCGAGAAGGGGTCTGGCACCCAAAGCGATCATTCAGAGAGAATCGGATACCGTAACGCTCATAGGAGCCGTGGTTGGAGAAATACCCCTGGTCCACAGGCTGGACCGAGACCCTCTAAACGTAATAGAAAACGGAGACAAGGTTACCGTTGACAGTGAAAAAGGAATAGTTGAAATCGAAAAGTGAGAAAAGAAGGGTGGAGTGAAACAAAATGACCCAGGAAAAAACACTCGAAGAAGAGCTTGTTGAGAAACTCGTAAAAGGTGAAATCAAATTCTACCAAGTTGAAAAATACACAGACATAGAAACCGCGACGACCATAAGAAGAAAAGCCCTCGAAAAAATAATCGGAAAGGAACTCAAACACATAGGATCCTACTCAATAGATATGAAACAAACCGCTTCAAGAAACATTGAGGCCCCCATAGGGGTGCAGCAGATCCCCCTCGGAGTAGCGGGCCCCCTAAGGGTAAAGGGTGAAATAGCGGACGGGGAATACTTTATACCGCTAGCCACAACCGAAGGCGCTTTGGTGGCGAGTGTCAACCGGGGGTGCAGTATAATCACAGCGAGCGGCGGAGCAAGAGCCAAGGTGCTCAAAAACGCCATAACTCGGGCGCCGTGCATAGTGGTCCCCGACACCGAACACGCCGTGAAGCTCGTAAACTGGGTGGAAGACAACTTCGAAAAGATACGGGAAGTTTTCCAGGGCGACGATCCATTCCTTAAACTCCAAGACTTTCAATACTGGATAGTCGGAAGAAATGTATTCCTAAGACTGCTCGCCAACACTGCGGACGCGATGGGTATGAACATGGTTACCAGCGCTTCTCAGGCCGTGTGTGACTTTATCCACGAGAATCTCCCCTGGGCTGAGACGGTCGCGCTCAGCGGTAACATGTGCGTTGATAAGAAGCCGACCGCTCTCAACTTTATTCTCGGCAGGGGTAAGACCGTTCAGTCCGAGGTGGTTTTGAAAAAAGACTACGTTCGTGAGAAGCTCAAGACCACGGCTGAGAGTATGGTTGAGGTGGTTTACCGCAAGATTTACGTGGGTACGGGTCAGGCGGCTTCGTACGGTTTTAACTCCCATGTGGCTAATATTATTGCCGCCATGTGGATCGCTACTGGTCAGGACGCGGCGCACATTGGTGAGTCCAGCATGGGGATGGTTACCGCTGAGGTGGTCGATGGCGGTGATCTGTACGTGTCTCTGACGCTTCCCTCAATGATTTGCGGAACCATAGGCGGTGGCATGTGGCTTAGCCAGATGCAGGAGGCTCTCTCCATTATGGATTGTGGCGGCGGCTTCATGAGGGGGAAGCCTCCGGGTACGCTTGCCAAGAAGTTCGCGGAGATTGCCTGCTCAGCTGCGCTCGCCGGAGAAATATCCCTGATTGCCGCTTTGGCGGCGGGTCACCTTGCGCGTGCCCACGAGGCGCTCGGCAGAGGGAAGACCGCTAGGAAAAAAGTGGACAGGGTTTAGTGATTTCCCTTTATCTTCTTATACGATTCAAAATTTTTACTCGAGTTCAACTCTCTGTGCTTCTTTTTTCTTTCTTCTTTTTTCATTTAATACATTCTCAAAAACTATTTCAAAATAAAGTTATTATAATAAAATAAAATGGTTCATACTTAGCATTTGGCTGAGTATCAAACAGATTTGGTTTTTAACAAAAATCTTTGAGGCGTTAAAATGTCTGAGGATTCCGACTTGGTTGATCGGTTGAAGAATGATTTACGCTCGTTTGGTGCGATTGGTGAGTCTGGTTTAGCTTTGCTCACGATGAAGGGTGATATACTGTACTCGGACTTGCCTAGTGAGGTTGAGGAGAAGCTTTTGCTCTTTAAACCTAGTTTCCCGGGTTTGACGATTGGGTCTAATATTACGCTTGCTGCTGAGAAAGAGTCTGTTATTGTGATGCGTACCTCGCAGCAAATGTTGATAGCTGTTCAGACACGGCAGCGTGTAGGTTTCACTCTTGTTATGCTGTCGAATCTGATAAAGAGGTATGCGGATGAGTTCGACAGATACGTGGAAACAGTTACGGCTAAGCCTGAGGTGAAGGTAGAGGCTGAGGTTGAGGAAGCGGCTGAAGAAGCCGTAGTGGAAGAATTCGTGGCTGAGGAAGCCGTGGAAACTGTGGAGGAAGAGGCCGCTGAATTTATTGAAGCGGTTGAGGGTGAACTCAGTGAAGAGGAACTTGCGGAGTATCAAAAGTCTCTCATATATGAGCTTGTTCCCCCATTAACGCCAGATAACGTGTTAGACAAGTCGGGTGTGTGGAACAGGGCTGCTCGTCTAATGCTGAGAAACCTTGACCAGGATTTAACCATTGACGAGCTGCGTGAGGGTCTAAACAATGCGGGTTTCGACGTGAGTTGGCAGTGGGTGTTCGAGACTCTTCGAGCGTTGGAAACAAGGGGGATAGTGCGAATAAAGGGTAAGAGAGAATAAAATAAAGGAGATGTACAGATCCAAGAAACACTGTTCCCTATTTGGAGTTTGAATAAACAGTTATAAAAAAGGAAGTTATAGATGCTGGTCTTGCCGAATGGTTTAGAAGGGTAATGGTACTATGTTCCAGGCTGGCATGGCTCCGGAGAGCAGCCATATAATTGCTACGCAAATACCGCATAGTAGAAGGTTGAGCCAGTGGTTATCATAGTGTATGGTTGCGATGCGTAGGTCTCTCTCGTGTTTCCAGATGAACTCCTTCAGGGACTCCTTCTTTCTGGGGAGAATGTAGGGTAGTGTGCGCACACCGGTTGGATTTAACGAGTCGATGAACCAGTGTGAGAATATTCCCGCAGCGGATACTGCGAACAGTGTGGGTGCCACGAGCCCTATGAGTGCTGGCAACCATATAAGTGTTAGTATGCTATGGAACAGTCCGCTTCGGTGGCCTATACGCTGGCGTTTGAGTAGCTGGTCAAGGTCGGGGAGAATGCCGAAAGCAGCCCCCGCCATTATTGGGGGGAGTTGCTGGTTCGCTGCGCTTAGAACCGTGTTTAGTGACCCTGCTCTAGCAAGCTGGTCTGCTACGGCTGCGAATTGGGCTCCTATGCCTGAAGTCCATCCCAGAAGCACTGCTACGATGGCGCCCGCCGTTGCTCCTACCACTAGGTGGGTATACTTCTGCATTTTTAATCCTCCATCACTGCTTTGAGGGCGTATTTCTGCCACTTTTTGACCTGCTTCACCGTGAGTCCCTTAGCCTTGCCTAGCTCTTTACTGTTGGCATTGATTAGGTCATCCACTGTTTTGATTTTGTTTCTGTGCAAGATTTTGGCGGTCGCCTCTCCTATACCCTTTATGTCCGTCACTGGTGAATCTCTGGTTAAGACCACCTTGGACGCTGGAATCTTGCTGAGCCCCAGACGGTCGCCGATGACCGCCATGAGTGTGGCCACCGCTATAGTTGTAAAATAAATAAGTATTTCAATAAAAGA
>JAUQYY010000110.1 GCA_030587505.1 Candidatus Sigynarchaeota archaeon | reverse complement strand
TGGAGAGCTTGCTTAAACTCGCGATCGTTACCGGTGGAATTTCAGCCAAGAGACTCCTAGCCAGACAGGTTAAACGCATCGAAGACCTTTTCGAAGGATTGGTGCTACCAACTGTTTGGGTCTCCGTGGATTTCTTTCAACTCGTGGAGGAGCTGCTCACAGTTCTTGATAGTAGAGGAATACGGAAAGAGGAGTTCCTAAACCGGGTACGCTCATTCTTCCAGAGCTGCTTGGACACCGGTGATCCGACAGGCTTTTCACCGAGAACGGATAGAGATTTCTTTTTCCTGTCCTACATAAGTGTGTTTGAGACGAAATTCGGCTCAATCAACAGTGCGACGAAGCAGCTCAAAAAGATGGAGGAGTACCTAAGCAACAGAGAGCAGAAGCCGAGAGCACCCCTTCCCTGCCCAAAGTGCAAGAAGGGTATTCTGATGCTCGAAGGAACATGGGTCTCATAAATTTTCCATGTCGCGCCGATCATGTTCCGAAGTCCCCCTCGGTTGCGGCTCATTAAGGATTTTCAATTTTAACCGAACTGAACGAGGTGCGGTAGGGTACCAAATGTTTTCGACTACTCGTGTCGAACCAGTTTGGATACTCCTATTTTGAGGGAGAGGTAGGACGCAGAAACTCCGATTATTACTGCTATCAGTATTCCTAGTTCCTTGGGTATAAGGGGGACCAGAGAGTAGATCGTCAGAATGAGGTTTGAGATGTTCGGGTAGATCTGCATTACGCCTCCGAGGATGGGGTAGGAGAGGATTACGTCTATCGCCCATGGGAAAACCGCGAACAGCACCATTAGGCCTCCGACTATTGAGACTATGGCTCCGATGATTGCTGAGTTTAGGAGGTGGCCTCCGCTCTCCTCCTGCAGGACTGGTCGGGCGCTGTAAACCCCGAGGGCTATGGCGCAGCTCACCACCACCATGAACAGCATCACCGGGATGAGTACCTGGAGGCCCGGGCTCTGGCTTCCCAGGACCATCTGGAAGATTATTCCCGAGGTTACTCCGAGCGGCAGTCCGACTATCAGCATCTCCACGAACTTTGAGTGGACCAGCATTCTTATCCCGTGGGGGGCCTTCTTGTACGTTAGGAGGAGGCGTTTCCCCTTAACGGTCATCTGCGTCGCCTCAATCTGGCCTATCATTGTTCCAACCATGATGATGAAGAAGAAGGCTATACCCGGGGAGGCCAGGAGGGTTAGGGGATCCGTGCTTGAGTAGAAGCTGGAGAACAGTTTCGTCACGGAGAGGAAGTAGAGTATTATGGGGAAGAGGAAAACGGTGAGAACCCTTGCGAGGCTTTCGGGGTCCCTGAAAAAGTCCTTGAGCTGAACCACAGCCAGCCTGCCCAGCTTCGTGGGGAAAACCCTGCGCAGAAGCCGGTACACCTTCTCCTCCCTCTTCAGGGTTACGATGCCCTCACCGATTATGTCAATCTGTCTGATTCTCCTGACGAGGACCACGCCGAGCAGGAAGACCGCGCCCAGAAACGCCACCAGCAGCGCTAGGGACGTTAGGGGGTCGGGTGTGAGGAGCACCGGGTAGGAGAGTAGTCCCGGATATTCGACGAGGGCGATGTTGGTTCCTGCCACTGAGTGGTAGATAATGTTTGTGGTCCAGGTTGTGGGTGAGAACCACATGTAGAGGGTTGCTGTTTGAGTGTTGGAGAGGACGAAGAAAGCCAGGCCTATTATGATTGTGGCGGTGACGATCACCACCTTTGCGAGGTCCTTGTACTTCGGTGAGTTCTGGCTTCTCAGCTTCAGGTAGGCTGACAGGAGTAGCCCTATCCAGAGCCCTGCGACGTAGAGCAGAGCCACGGTCAGCGCCATGGCGACTGGGAGGAGGGGACCCGGATACCCGTGTTCTATTATTACCGGCATGAGCGTCACGCTGAAAAAGGCGAGGAAAATGGGAACGGGAAAAAGGTTAACCAGGATTCCTCCGAAGAAAATATGCTTGGGCTGAACGGGGCTGGAGTACAGAATGTCCATGTTCTCGGACCCTATCTCCCTCAGGACGCTCGCCAAACCCATGATGATGGGCAGAAAGAAGCTGAGAAGCGAAACAAACTGGCCCACCACGAGCGTAATGTCGATCTGAGGATTAAGCGAGTACACAACCGTCTCTGGAACGCCCAGGAGGCTTCTAACAACCTTCAAGGTGGTGTTACCGACAAAAATACTGTTTGATACATGTATAACCACAAGGAACGCTAACACTGGGGCGAGGATTACCAGTGGAATGACCAATTTCCTGTAACTTCGTACCCCAGACGTGATAAGCCGGTACTCGTTTTTTGCGATGGTAAACCAGGTTGGCATGCATCCCTCAAAGCACTACGGGTTTTTAAATCTTGTTCATCGTCTAGAACCCGTGTCAAACCGTCTGCCCCAAATTTGTAGGGTCTACCGCGTCACCCTTGCTATTCTCCTAGATGAGACAACGTTCCCGTAGTTGTCTTTGCAGGTGAGTGTAACCTCATATGTTCCCGCCTCACTGTACGCGTGGACCGTGAGCGGCAGGTTGCTTGTGGCTCCGTCGCCGAAGTCCCAAGTGAGGCCCAGCAGGATGCTCTCGGAACCTGTGAAAACCGCTGTGTGGAAGACCGCCGTCTCTCCCTCGACCATCGGGTTGGGTGTGATGGTGAACGAAACCGTTGGCTGTGCAATCTCTCGGCGTTTCTCGACTATTAGTTCCTCGACATTAGACAGTTTGCCGTCCGCCGCCTTTATCTCCTCGGTGGGTGTTTTGTGAATCCTGTTTATGAACTGGATGTGAGCTTTGGCTGTTCTCTCCAATTGGTCCGGGGTCATCTTGTCGGGTGTGTCGTACTTCGTGTGGTACCACACCGGTTTCCCTATAACGAGTATTGAGGGAACCCCGGCGCTGATGAATGGTCTCAGGTCGCTTACCGGTAGAGACCTCGCCGACACGTAGGCTGCGGGAAGTAGCCTGTACTCCACAACCGCCTCCATAACGTATCTTAAGAGAATCGGATTATCCGAGACGAATAAGCCCCTCTTCTCGTCCGTGCCTGTTTCCACAACTCCTCCGGCGGCTTGGTTGTACCAGCCCTTGGAGCCGAAGCCGTCGAGCATGACGAACGTCGCGATCCTTGGAAACATCTCACCGAACATTTCAGCGAATCTGTTCACACCGAGATAGGCGCACTCGTGCCCCGTCCACCCCACGAAGAGCATGGTTTTCTCCCGCGATTCTAGGGGAACGTTGGCGTAGTGCTTGGCTAGCGCAATGAGCCCCGCGTTGGCTCCGGCGTTGTCTACTGCTCCGGTGAATGTGCTGTCGGTGTGGGTTCCCACCAGTATGATGTCCTCGGTTTTTCCTGGTAGGGTTCCTATGATGATGTTGCTTTTTGCGGGTTCGGTTTTCACGTCCTCAACCAGTTTCACGGTGCATTTCTCGCCGTGCTCACAGAGTTTCTTCAGGTAGTTGCCGTCGTCGTTGTTCACCGATAGGGCTGGGATGCTTGTCTTCCAGCTCTCAAACTCCTGGCCTGACATTATGTAGGCGACCGAGTCGAGTGGGGAGCCGTTGATGGCCACGAGGCCCAGTGCTCCGTGTTCCTTGGCGAGGTTTAGTGAGCCGAAGACACGCCAGGTTGCGTAGAAGTTCAGAATCATTCGCGCCTCTATCAGGGCTATTTTTCCATCCACATCCACTCTTTCGAAGTCCTTCGCTGTTCCGTAGCCCGCGTAAACAAGCTCGGCGACGATCCCCTCCCTCCCTGTGGATCCGCTAAACCAGATGGGAAAGGTTTCCACCGTCTGGTCGGAGGGCACCCTGGGTGTCCCGCCTGAGAGTATGGTGAGTTCGTGCCTGTCAGCCCACCAGCGGGTGAAACTGAAGGGGGCTAAGCGAACATCCGGCAGTCCGGCTTCCTGCAATTTCTGGTAGATGTACTCCTCCGCCTTCGCAGCTTGTGGTGTACCCGCCCTTCGATAACCGAAGCTGCACAAATCGTTAACGATGCGGAACATTTCCTCTCCAGAAACATTCGACGAACCCTTTTCGTTCATCCCGTTACAACTCCTAGTCTAAAATTAATTAGAGATGACCTATTTATCCATTAATTACTTTTTCGATACGCACAAATTTGGGTGCGGATTCAAGAGGGGGAAAACTTAAAATAAAAAACACCAAAAATAGCTAAAATTGTATTCGGTTTGAGGGAGAACGAGAAAATGTTTAAATCAAAGGTGAAAAAGTGGAGACTATTCGAAAGAGACTGGAAAATACCCAAAGCGGTGGTTTTCGGACACGCGAGCGCAAATCTGATGACCATGGTTCCCGAGATTCCAAACACCATATTCTCGGTTTACCCCGCGAGAAACGCGGTCTTCCTGTACTACTACACTGACCCCTACAAGGACATGGACTACGAGTACTGCAAGAAAAACGACATCAACATGATTCGTGTGGAATTCGGAGGATCCCCCTACTGGGCGGACGCCGGATACTTTTTACCCGGCTTCATTTTCAGGTGAGAGGATGTACCAGATTTTCCAGACACGCACGCGGAGCAGTACAAGAAAATGATTTCCTTCACAGCCGGCGAGATTAAGGAGAGACTGGGAATACCCGCCTACTATAGGCCCCTGAACGACCTGGAGGTTAATAAGCGAAAAATCTCCGGGCACACCCACAACCTTTTCGGAAACAAGGTCTGGATGGGAGGATACGGACCCCAGGTGAAAGAACCACTGTGGGACGTGATGGAGAAGGCTATCCCTCCGCCCCCAGAAAAATTCGCCGACAAAGAGGCCAAGAGCATGAGGGAGAGAGTTGGCTGGATCGAAATGTTCACCGACAGGGAGGTTCCAATAAGGGAAGTGCGGGACCTTTACAATGAGGCTTTCGCGAAGATTTTTGAGGTGGAACCCGAACCCATGGACGAAACCGAAGTGGAACTGCAGGTTGTTGACCAGTACACCGAAAAGCTTACCTCTGAGGACTGGTTGCTGGCGATGAGCGAGGAGAAGCGTTTCGGGGACATACCCTCAGATGTTGAAAGAACAGAAAAGGCTTTAAAAATCTCGGGAGGGCCGTTAATTCGAGTCGTTGCCTTGAAGAAGGGAGACAAGATACACGACCTGCACATAACGGGCTCCATCCACTGCACACCTATAACCCTCATAGAGGACATGGAAAAGACATTCAAAGGCATAGACATAAGCGAAAGCACCGTGAGAGCCAGGGTGGAAGCCGCGTTCAAACAGGGACAAGTAGCCGTAGCAACACCAGAGGATTTCGTGAGGGTGGTAATGGAAGCCCTAAAACACTGCCGCCCCTTCGTCTGATAATGCTCACATTAAAAGGAAAAAAGAATAAGTATTAAAAGGCAATCTACAACGGTTACCCCACGGTTGGTGTGTTCCAATGGATTTTAGAGAGAGTTTTAACGGCATTAGAAGTAAAGGAACCAGACAGGATCCTCTCACACCCTCATCGGCCTAGTCGCCAACAATGTGGACAGGGTTCTTGGAAAACAAGAACTCGATGATTTCCAGCTCATAAAGTTCATGAAGCAGCAGTACCCCGACGACTACGTCGAGAAGCTTGGGGAAGAGTTAGCCGCCTTGGAAACCGAAATCTTTTCTCGAATAGTGGAAGCCTCAATTAAGCTCGACTTCGCTGCGACCAGGAAGTATGGAGTCTACTCCATGGGAGACGGAGGCTGAACCCATGTCGGAACAGTTTGACCTAATTAAAAAAAGCATATTAGAGTTCGAAACCGAGAAGATAGAAGATCATGTGAGAAAGGCCTTGGAGTCGGGGGCAACTCCTACCGAGATAATAGAGAAGGGAATAAGACCCGGGGCCGAGCTTGTTGGCGAGAAGTTTGAGAAGTGCGAGTTCTACCTGCCAGAGCTTGTGATGGCAGGTGAGGTGATCAAGAAGGCGGTTTCCATTCTCGAACCTTACCTGATGAAGGAAGAAGGCGGGTACAAGGGCACAGTGGTCACGGCAACCGTGCAGGGCGACCTCCACGACATCGGAAAGAATCTTGTTTCGGTTATGCTCAAGGGGAACGGTTTCAGAGTCATAGACCTTGGTGTCGATGTTCCACCAGAAGAAGTGGTTAGAGCAGTGAGGGAGAACAGAGCGAGGATCGTCTGTCTATCTGTTCTGCTAACCCCCGCCTACGAGGGGCTCCAAGCAACCATAGAGGCTCTCGAGGAGAATGGTCTCAGAGAAAACGTCAAAGTCGTGATAGGGGGAGCTGCTGCTTCTAAGGAGACGGCGGAGCGTTACGGAGCGGACTTTTACGGGCACGACGCGAATGAAGCAGTAGAGATCTGCAAACAAATAATGAACGCTTAGAACGCTACGAATAGATAAAAATGAAAAACGGAGGAGAGATCCCCTTTTCATCACGATGGGCAGTTTGGCTCACTTTCTTCTTTTTTAGAAGAGTTCCTCCATCTTAGCCCAGTTCGGATACCACCTGTAGTATTCCGGCGGATTGGCTTCCTTGAGTCCCCGGTAGGTTGCTTTGGCTAGTGCGATTACTCCCCGCCGGTTTCTGTTCAGGGCGACGAGCTTTTTCTCTTCAAGCTTCAACAGAACCTCGTCGAGTTCCTCCTCGGTTCCCTCTAGGCGCTGTAGTAGGTCCTCCCTGGCCATGTAGAGTCCTGGGTTTGCGCGGTAGTCCTCCGCTAGAACCCTTAGCACCGATTTCTCGCTGATTTTCTCCTTCTCCAGCTCCAGTTTCGTGCTCAGATGGTCTAGGGGTACTCCTATCTCGTTGTCGATTATGCGGATCGGTGGCCTGAACTCCGACTCCATGAGTCGAACTCCCAGCCGGTATAGGATCATTCTCATGACCTCGTTTGTTCCCGCGCCTATGTGCGCCATCTTGGCGTTTCTGTACCCCAGCTCCACGGGGTAGAACCTGCTGTAGCCGTCTCCTCCCATTATCTGTAGGGCGTCGTCGGCGGTTTTCACGCATTCCAGAGCGTTGTACAGTTTTGCGCACGTTGCCTCTATGGCTGGTCCAACGATTCCACCTTCCCCCCTGTCTATGAGGTAGGCGGCGTAGTAGGTCAGGAGCCTCGCGTTGTTGAGCCTCATAATCATGTCCGCGGTTTTGAACTGGTTAACCTGGAAGCTGATCGTCGGCCTATCAAACTGCACCCTGCGCCTCGAGTGGAAGAGGGCGAACCTTATGGCTTCGCGCATGCCTCCCAGGGTCTGGGCTGAGGTTATGGTTCTCTCCAGGTTCAGTCCCGCCAGCATGATGTTCCACCCGTCGCCCTCGTTTCCGAGCCTGTTCTCCACGGGGACTCTGACCTCGTCCAGGTTGAGGTAGCCGTTGTAGATTCCGTCCAGTCCGCAGAGCTCGTTTAGCTTCTCGACGGTGAATCCTGGCATTCCCTTCTCCACGATGAAGCCTGTCAGGTGGCGGTTCGCAGCCCTGTCAGCCGGGTCGTCGCTGGTCTTCGCGTAGAGCATGTATATGTCCGATACTCCCAGCCCCGTTGTGAATCTCTTTTTGCCCGTTATGACGTACTCGTCCCCTTCCCTTCTAGCCTCGGTTTTCACGCCGGCCGCGTCGCTCCCCACGAAGGGCTCGGTTATGCATATGGCACCGAACTTCTTCCCGCTCGCGATGTCTGGGAGCCACCTTCTCTTCTGCTCCTCGGTTCCGAACTTCTCTAACTGGTGCGCCCCGCCGAAGAAGGTTTCGCCGTAGATGAAGCAGAGGGTTCCCAGTCGGGATATCCCCTCGTTTATTATGCAGCACCCGGTGCACCCCAGCTCCTCCTTGCAGCCTCCGTACTCTTCGGATATCATGGCTCCGAACCATCCCTTCTCGGCGATGGCCTTAAGAATGCTCCAAGGAATCTCCTTTTTCCAAGTGTACTTCTCCGCTGCCGCGAAGTGCTCATCCGCGAACTCCTCAACCTCAACAATCAGCTCTTTCTGTCTTTCAGTCCACCAAGGAAAGGCTTGCAATCTTACACCTCCATCCGAAACACGTCGGATTGATTCCAAAAATAAAAAAGAAGGTATTAAAAGGTTTGCCCAAGGCATGATGCTTAGCTCAGCGGATTGGAGGTCTAAGGGCTGCTTGGAACTCTTGACTTCGTTTGAGTAGCAGTTGTTACGCCTAGAGCGAAGAACCACACCATGAATAGGAAAGGCGCACTATACTCCCTAGTGGGCTGTCCGCCAGCACCGCTATGCTCTCACCAACTAAGTCACATACAATCACGGCGATCCCCAGCTATGAGAGCGTCTTGGGGAAGAAACGCGGTGATACTCGAGCCATGGCTTGCCTTTGAACCTTTCAGAGTTACTTTTCTCCCAGTTTTTTCTTAAGCTCGTCTATTAGCACCGTTGCGGTTACAGGATGTCTCGCCTGGTACTCGGTTAGGATTATGAGTGTCCCGTGGGTGTCCTTCGGGTGCAGCATTCCCTCTTTCATTGGTCCCATGTCCAGTACTCCGAGCGAGCGGATCCCCTTGCTCTCCGCCTCCTTCATAGCCTCCTCTAGGTTGGAGACCTTGAAGGCTAGCGCGTAGAGTCCTTCGCCTCTTTTCTGCAGGTACTGTGCTATTGGTCCTTGGTCCGTTCTCGGCGACATAAGCTCGATTCCAACCTCACTGTAAACCGCATCCACACCCATAATATCCGAGCCGCCAACCTCGTCAAACTTTATTCCGAAAACGTCGGAAAAAAACTTCATGGACTCTTCAATGTCCTTAACCACAATAACAACCCTGTCGAACCTTTCGATTTTCATATCAAACACCTTTTCTATAACGTTTGAAATGGTATTTAAAGCTTAACACATCCGGTTTTTTTACCAAGAACGGAGGCTTCATGGTCGTAACACCCGAAAAAATGCTGGCAAGATGCGCACCTTCTTTTGCGGCAGAACTCACCGAGAATTTTGATTCTATCAACCAAACGAGCGGGGGTGTTTCTAAAAAATCGACACGCGTATGCGGTGATAGGATTTTCACCATCACACTTTTATACTCATCGGAGGAAAAACGCTGTAAAAGATCGTTTCACAACCAAAACCAGTACGTGGTGAGAGTTTGATGGAAGAGAAGTATGGAAAGTCGATAAACTTTAACGTTCCGAGTGAAGAGTACTGGAACAAGCCTATCGAAACGATGCCTAGGGGAGAGATCCGAAGGCTCCAGTGGAAGAGGCTACAGAATCAGCTCAGATACGTGTACAGCAACTCGAAACTGTACAAGCTCAAGTTCGGTGAGGCGAACGTAACTCCCGAAGACGTCAAATCGCTGGACGATGTTAAAAGATTGCCCTTTACCGTGAAGGACGAACTCAGAGAGCATAGGGACAAAACCGGGGACGCGTATGGAGGGTTGTTGTGTGTCCCCCAGGAGGAGGCGATCTTCAGTTACGGAAGCTCGGGCACAACCGGGAAGCCGACCATATACGCCCACACCAGAAACGACCACGATGTCTACACCGAGTACTTCGCCAGGTTCTTCTGGGCCATGGGTGTACGGCCAAAGCACAAGGTTCTGTTCCCAACCGGTCGCTGGGCGGGCTCTGCGCGACCTATGGACGACGCCGTCCTTAAGATCGGCGGTACACTGATACCAACATGGGGTGTTCCCCTCGAGTCGGAGGTAAACAGGATGTTCAACCTAGCAACGGCACTTAAGCCGGACGTGATCTGGCTTTCACCTGCGGCGTGGGCGTTCCTCAAACCAATGATTGAGAAGGCTGGATACTCTTCTCCGAAGGAAGCGATCGGCGGAAACGTGAAGATAGGGATTACGAGCGGGCAAGCAATCTCGGATTACACGAGGGGAAACTACGAGAAGGAGTGGGACCTCACCATCCTTCAGCTCGGCGGCCTGCAGGACGTCGGCGGCTTGGGCGGAGAGTGCGGGGAGAAAAACGGGCTACACTACACGGAGGACTTCCAGCTGATAGAGCTCATCGACCCGGATACTGGCGAGGCGGTTTCGGGAGAGCACGGTGAACCGGTTTTCACAAACCTGCTGATAGAGGCGACACCAGTGGTGAGATGGCGCAGCGAGGACCACACCCAGAGCATTTTCGAGCCCTGCAACTGTGGCAGAACACACGTGCGCATAAAGACCTACGGCAGAAGTAGCGACCTCGTCAAGGTGAGGGGTAGAGGTGTCCTGCCCATAGAGCTTGAGGACGAACTCTCCAAGTTTCCGGAGATTGATTACGCGGTGGTAAACTCGATGATAGTCAAAACTAAACCAGAAGGAGAGGAGGACATACTTATAGCAAGGATAGCCTACATTCCGGAGAGAACAAAAGACACCAAGGAACTCCAAGAGAGGTTGAAGAACCACCTCGAAGACAGACTTGGAATACCTGTAAAGATTGAGCTGATCCCGATTGAGGAAGCAAAACAGTACGTCATACACAAAATGGCACGCGTGATCAAACTCTACGAAGAGCAGTAAAAAAGGTAAGTCCAGCGGGCCTCCGGGCGAGCACCCCTCCTTACGATAAATAAATGGATGTAAGAGAAGTCCCTTTCCCTTCAAAGAGTATAAGCCGAGGTTGCTGAAAAACCCTTCCATATGTCTTCCTTTTTTGGAAAAAGGGGATGAGCATAATGGAGAAAAGTAATATAGTTGTAAGCCCCGAAAAGTGCACCGAGTGTATGTGCTGCCAGTTGATATGCTCACTCACATACACAGGTTCCTTCAACCCCGAAGAGGCGAGAATAGTGATTAACCCACCCGAAGAGATAAGCTTCACAGAAGACTGCGTCGAGGGATGCGCCCTCTGCACCAGGTACTGTGTCTACGGTGCAATAGCCCGAGCGGGAGGAACATAAAATGGAGTGTTACGGATACATGGGAAAAACTCTCTTCGTCGACCTCAGCAGCGGAGACATCCGAGAGGAACCGTTGGATGCAAACCTAGTGAAGAAGTTTGTTGGAGGTCCAGGAATAGGCTACAGGATTCTATTCGACATGCTCAAACCCGGAACGGATCCCCTCTCACCGGAGAACCCCATAGTTGTGGGCACCGGCCCCCTCCTGGGCACGCTCACACCCGGCGCCGGCAAGTGCTACCTCGCCATGAAGTACCCGATACCAGCGAGCAAACGCCAGAAGAAGTACTTCGTTTCCATAGCCATGGGCGGAAGCAGAAGATTCGGGGTTATGCTGAAAAACGCCGGGTACG
>JAUQYY010000099.1 GCA_030587505.1 Candidatus Sigynarchaeota archaeon | reverse complement strand
GTATATTTACTATATTTTTGTATAGTACACCCTAGGAAGTGGATATGGCTTCTCAGCCGAATCATAGGCCTGGAAATGGCGGCGGCATTCTTAGGGGTATGGGGATGGGGTACTTCACAAATCGCTGAGCCCTCATTCCGGAGACTATCTCCTCCGCCTTCGCCGCTGGAATCGCAAAGAGCAGCTCGTCGTCGGAGGTTAGCGCAAAGACGCGGTCACCGGTTCCCGGTACAACCGCATGATACTCTCCGGTGTTGAACGTTCGGATGATGCCGCTGGTGCAGGAGGCGGTGAGTCCGGTCAGTTCACATCTCAACTTTTTCCCCTCTTTGTACATAGCCCCCTGGATGAGTCTCATGATCTGAGCGGAGTTTCCGTAAACGAGAATCACGTCAGGAGCAACCCTTGTTCGTGCCAGGGGGGAGACGACCAGTCCGCCGCACTCCCCGGGCTCGAGCCTGTCTAGGCTCTCGGAGAATGTTTTTACGGCTTTTTCGTCGGAGAGGTATCCACCGGCCAGGTAGAACTGGTTCATCGCTGCTTCGTCAAAGATCTGGGTCCAGCCGTAGTTTAGGCTAGCTCCGGGGCACCCGCTGTCGTCCCCCGTTATTCCCATGGTCCAGCCGTATCTGCGGCTTATGGTTAGTGCCTGGCAGACCGCTATCTTTTGTTCCGGTCTTCTCGTCTTTTCGGGAAATTCTGATTCGTTCTTCACAAGTTTTACCGCCAGTGGGTATGTTTGGGGTCTTAGGATTTCTTCCAGCGATTTCCCGATGTTTCTCCAATTCTCTAATTCCTGACTCATGGTTGGTTGAACCGTCCTTTAGGGTGTTGAATCACATGTGTCCCCTCTTATATATAAATTTATTGAATTCACTATATATTTTTATATTACTATAGTTTTGTATAGCACCATACCCGGCTTGTTTTGCGCAAAAAATATATCGAGGCGGAATCGATCCTTAAACTATGAAGGTTAGGTGGCTTGGGAACTCGTGTGTGGAGATAATCGGTGAGAGACACTTTCTGATCGATCCAAACTACTTGGTGGAGCCTGAAGAGGGTGTTGAGCTGGTTTTCGTGACCCACGAGCACGCCGACCACTTTGACATCCAAAAGTTCAAAGCGCTGAACGCGGGCCTCGTCGCTCCCTACTCTGTTCTGAGCATATACAATCTAGAAGGTGAGAGGGCTGAGGTGGGGAAAGAGTTTGAGGGCGTTAGGGTTCTTGAGAGCTGGTGCCTGAAGTCCGAGGAGAGCGTGAGCTACTTCTACAAGGGGATTCTGCACTCCGGCGACTCGGCTAGGTTCCCTGAGGTGGAGGGGGTCCGGCTGGTGTTCACCGCGTGCTTCCCGGACTTCTACGAGGATTATGTGAACGCGTTTAAGCGGATGAAGCCGGAAATGGTTGTTCCCTTTCACTTCTCCGAGCAGAAGAGATTCACGGCGGAGGGTTTGAAGGAGAAGCTGGACCGCGAGGGAATAAACTGTAGAATTCTTCGAGTGGGAGAATCCATAGAACTCTGAAAGTCTGCCAGCCCCTCTAGACCGGGTTCAGCTTCGCTGGGAATTTCGCTCCACCAGTGAGTCATGGGTAGGATGGCTTTTTTAAAAAGGGAGGGATGGTGGTGGGTTTTCTTGGAAATGTGTTTGTTCACTTGCCTTGGTTTACTTTGTTTCTCCTACTAGTTTTCGGAACCAGTTTGGTAGCACGTATCCTATGTATGCGGATATACCCGCGAACAGTCCCATGGTCCACGCTATGGGGATGAATATGCTCCAACCCTCGGTGAGTGCACTCTCTACGAAGAGGAACACGAAGAACAACGATAGGAACACGGCGGTTAGTGTAATCATCAGGAATCCGTAACGGTACACTCTCTGCTCAGTCATCCTCATCGCTTTTATTGAAAGGTAAGCTAGGGGAATGTAGGTGATCAGCCCTGTTACCAGTGCCAGTACGAAGTTCAGGGAGACGTTAAAGGATACAAGGGTGAGTGCGAAGGATGGTGCGAAGACTAGGGCGTAGAGGGCCATCCACTTCTTCTTTTCCTCCAGAAAGGCTTCTATGCTGAAAGCGAACAGGAAGAGGTTTCCGAGTTCCGCCAGTGCTATGGAGAATGCGAATATGTAGATTAGTCCCGTCAGTGCCCCCTGCACGGTGATAACCATCCAGTCGGTGAGCTTGGCGTAGAGCTGACCCTGAACCCTGAAGAAAACCATGTAGCCGTTGTACATGTAATCCTGGAGGAGTAGGGGGTATAGTGAAAGGTGGTAGCCGTGGCTCCAGGCTGTGAAGAACACCGCGAAGGAGAAGAGAATGAACACGAGGGCGAGGTAGAGCAGGGCTATTCTCCTCATCCTCCAGAATCTCCAGATAATATTTGCGCTGACGAAGAGCACCAGCACGGTTAGCAGGAGTTCATAATCGACGAGGAATACGAGGTAGTCCGGTGTTAACATCTGGTTTAACCCCACACTTGCTTCATATCAATTAAGAACTAATTATTTGAAGTAGTGAGTTTAGTATATTTAAAATTTTTTGGAAACCTTTTTAAAAAATCTAAAGTTTACCGTCTATTCTCTGGAGTGTCTCTTCTTCAGTCCGCTTATCATCTGAACCGCTTCTTCCACTGTGTGAGCTACCGGCACGTTGTTTATCTCGAATCCCTCTATGATTATGGCGTATTTGAGGAGCCAAGGAACGTATGCCACCACCGGCTTCCCGTACTTTCCCGCTATGTTTGACAGGCGGCGTCCAATCTGCATGGTGATGGTGGGTGGATACGGGAAGGTCAGAATCAGGACCGCCTCCACCTTGTCCAGCTGGAGCACGTACTCGAACACCTTTTCCATATCCGAGTCCTTCGCGCTTCCGGTGAGGTCTATTGGGTTTCTCAGGGAGGCTATGCGAGCGGCTGAGGGGTTAATCATCTGCCTCATCTCCCTGATCTCCTCCTCCGTGAACTCGACAAGGTTTAAACCGTACTGTGGTACAAGATCCGCGCAGACGACCCCGTGACCCCCGGAAACAGTTATAATAACGACATTCCCGTTTCTAATCGGCTTGGTCTCTTTGAAGGAGAGCACCTTGGCGAAGCTGACCACTTCCTGCTCGTTTTCCGCCTCTAGGATTCCGTACTGCTTGAAAATGTCTGATGCGAGTCGGGGGGAAGCTGCGACCGAACACGTGTGGGACAAGGCGGCTCTCTGCCCTCCGGCTGTCTTTCCAGCCCTGAAAACTATGATGTGCTTGTTTCGGGTGAACTCTCTCGCTATTTCGAGGAATCTTCTACCCTCCCCCGGCCTGAATCCCTCAAGGTACATTGCGACGGTCTTGGTTCTGCGGTCTTTCAGGAAGTACTCCATGAGAATGGTCTCATCGACAACGGCCTTGTTGCCTATGCTGACGGCGGCTGAGACTCCGATTTTCCTCTCAGCGTACTTGCTCAGAAACTGGTCCACGATGAAGCCGCCGCTCTGACTCACGATGGCCACGTTTCCCTCAGGGGGCTTAACCATCCTCTCGCTGGGCAGAAAGAAGGTGTCAACATAGGGTGGACTGTACACCCCCATACAGTTTGGGCCGATGAGGGCAATGTCGTACTCCTCAGCTATCCTTACGAGTTCGTTCTGCCGCTCCACTCCGCTGTCCCCAACCTCAGCGAAGCCTCCCGAGATGACAACAGCTCCCCCTATGCCCGCCTTTCCACACTCCTCCAGAACCGGGTTAACGAGGTCCGCCCGTATCGCTATCACAGCCAGGTCAACCTGCTCGGGCATGTCGAGAACCGAGGGATAGATCGTTCTGCCCTCAATCTTACCGCCCCTAAGGTTCACCGGAAAGGTTTCAACATCCATCTCGTATAGATTCTTGTTAAAGATGACTGTCCCAGGGTTCAGCGGATTGGTGACCGACACCCCCACAACCGCTATGCTCTTCGGCTCAAAAACCCTTTTTAGATCCATAGCCACCTACTCCTTAGAACACCAAACGACTCCACGTGTACACGTATCCGGTGATTTCACAATTCAGGAGGGCGTCCTAACAGGCTTGTGCACGCCTCAAGTAACGTTTATAGTTAATTTACTTCTCTCGTAATCTTATAACAATTATTCTCCCCCTCTTTTCCTCTCTGTGTGCTGAGGGATTCAAAGGATGGGCCAGGATTCAAAAATATTTATAGTGAAAAATCTACTTAGCTAGTAGAGAGCAGCGGTACGGGTCCAGGAAGGGACTGAAACCCGCTGCTAAGTCCCCGTCAAGGGTGTCGAAGGGAGGAACATGCTTAAGGTAGGGTGTTGTGGCTTTCCCGGCGGATTCGAACAGTATTTTAAGACCTTCGATTTGGCTGAGGTTCAGAGGTCCTTCTACAAACCTCCGAGGGAGGAAACCCTGAGAAAGTGGCGCGAGAAGGCCCCAGAGGATTTTGAATTCACCGTGAAAGCCTGGCAGCTCATAACCCACAGTCCCGCCTCCCCCACATACAGGAAGGCGGGCATAACCATACCAGACGAAAAGAAGAACCGGTACGGCGCCTTCAACCCGACCCCCGAGGTTTTCGAGGCTTGGGAAACAACCAGAAACGTGTGCAGGATTCTAGGAGCGAAGGTCTGCCTGTTCCAGTGCCCCGCCAGCTTCACACCCTCAGAAGAAAACATCAGAAACATGAAAGACTTCTTCTCAACAATAAACCGGGACAACCTGCTGTTTGCCTGGGAACCCCGAGGAAAAAAGTGGACAGACCCCCTGATAAAAAGTCTCTGCGAAGAACTCAACGTGACCCACGCGGTCGACCCCTTCGCCTCAAAACCCATACACATCGCCCACGGAACCGCCTACCTGCGCCTACACGGCTCACCCCCAGGCAAACGAATGTACAACTACCATTACTCCGACCAGGACCTCAACCGGCTAAAAAGCTTCCTCCAATCCATAGAGGCAAAAGAGGTCTACCTCCTATTCAACAACATATCAATGAAGGAAGACGCCTTAAGATTCAAAAAAATCCTCTGACTCGAACTGAACCCTCTAGAAAGAAAAAATGGGGAGAATGGTTATATTTCTCCAAGGGTTTTTGCTCCCTTTCGCGGGTTAAGGTTTCTTAGTGAGAATCGCCGCGGCAGCCACCACCATGATGAGAAGGATGCATGCGATTCCGCCGAGTGTAAGAGACAACGCGTTTGACTGGCTGACTAACAGTTGCCCCACACCACTTATTGCGAAAAGCAGGGAGGGGTCTATCTGCCACACCCTAACTCTGTCCTGAGTTGAGTTATAGACACTGGGAACCGTACCGTTTAGGTAGTCACTGAGAAACTTTACAAAGCCAACATGGTCTGGTACGGGCGCCGAGTTGTTGTAGACTATGGTTTCCTCGGTGGATACAGGGTCTCCCGAGGAATTCTTCGGTGTTATCTTAAACACGGGATACATTTCACCCAGCTGTGGAACTAGGAGCACCGCCTCCAGGTTGCAGCCTACCCCGTAGAGCTGAGTGTTTGACGGTGACGTGTCCAAGGGAACCCATTTCCCGTCCTGCGTCAATCGCTCGATGCTAATCACCTTATGGCCCGGAATCCCAAGAGAGGCGTGTACGTGTACCTCAGCCCAGAAATCTGGAGGAAGAAGTCACCGCCCATGGCCAGCGTCATCTCAAGCACCCTTTTAATCTCGTATCCGTAGAGGTAGAAGCTGCACAAGGGCCAGCCCAGGTAAGGCCCGGTGAAAGGTACACCGCCCAGAGAAATAACACTGACGGCATCATAGACCGTAATGTTTCCACTCATCCGGAAATACTTGCTGTGTTTGATGTGTCCACTCGGTTCGAACGCGATGAAACGGTTAAGAAAAACCCCCGCCAAATTGACGGTATTGTAGAGATTAATTCCCTCCCCCAAGTATCTGTTTTTCCACAAGAGGGTTAAACCTACCCTCCCAACATGGAAAGCGTGTAAAAAGCTTCGGCTGAAATAGCTCACTACCGACTTGATGATGGCCGCGCCAGAATCTCCCAAAAAGGTCTGAAGACAACCAACCGAAAGAAAAACTGCTACTAAAATGGGCTGGCGGAATCCCACAGCGCTTCAGAGGGCGAAACCTATCCTGCTTCCACACTTGGGGCAGAACACAGAATCATAGGGTATGCGGCTACCGCAGTACATGCAGTACTTGTCCCCATGCCTCTCCTTCACCCCTTTAGTCTCCTCTCTTCGAATCTCCGGTTCGGCGGGCTTTCCCTGGAACCTGCTCACAGCATATTCTATGGCGGTTCTAACCTCGTACTCTAGGCGGTCCGCTCCCCCCAAGGCGAGAAAGATGAACAGGAAGAAGAACGAGAAGAAAATCCCATAGAATATGAAAAGCAGAGATATAATTACGAGAGCCACAGTAACAGCGAGAGACAGGATCAGAGGAATATAGTCGTATCCGACTCTTCCCTCGTAAACGATGTTGGAGCCACGCCGATATATCCGCAGACTCCCCTTGGCGTTAATGCCCTTACGGACGCTCCACTCGAAAGGACCCTTCCGCTTAACACGGATGGGTGCAGAGTTCAGCTCCTCGTCGAGAATCTCAGCGAATTCACCAATCCTGTACCCTTCTCCGGGAACAGAACCATAAATGTACCGCGCCATAACCCAGCCTCGTAACCTTATTCGGAATAACCCACACACACGAGAGATTTATTTTTTTTGGAATCGCCTCAAGACAACCTAAACACACTCAAAAACCATTTCACACCAACCTAGGCCAACCAAAGATAGAAATCAATGCACAAAACACCTGAGAACAAAAAAGTTTAACCTAAATCTAACCAAATACTTGTGCCGTCAGCAATAGTTCAAGTCAAAGTCCCTAGGACACAACCACTTCCTCAAGAGCCCCTGGTCTTCCTGTCTTTTTTCTTTATTTGTTTTAGGGCCTTTCTCGCCGCCTGTCGAACAACACGATGCGGGTCCCTGAGAAGCCTGCGAAGCGGCTCCACAACCAGGCCTCCTATCTTTCCGAGGGCGATAGCCACTTCCTTCCTAACCATCCAGTCATCGTCACCCAGCAGTCCCGCCAGCGGCTCCACAGCCTTCTCATCCCTAAGCTCCCCCAGAGCCCAAACCACACCCTCCAGATCCTTACCCAACGCTCGCCTCAGCGCCCGTACGAGGGGCTCCACCGCCCTCGGATCGCCGAGGCGCCCTAGCGACCTCGCCGCATCACCCCGAACGTCGTTGTACTCGTCGCTCTCCAGCGCCCGTACGAGGGGCTCCACCGCCCTGGGGTCGCCGAGGTTTCCGAGTGCTCCCGCGGCTCTCCACCGCACGAATTGGTGTTTGTCTGTTTCGAGCGCCCGTATTAGGGGTTCCACCGCCCTGGGGTCGTTCAGCCATCCCAGCGCGAGCGCCGCCGGCTCTCGGACGAAGTGTCTCTCGTCCCCCAGAGCTTGTATTAGGGGTTCCACCGCTCTGGGGTCTCCAGGTTTTCCCAGATGGATGGCTGCGATCGCTCGGGCTCTCCGGTTTCCCCCCGCGTTTTAGGGCTTTTACCAGCCCCTCGAGGTCCTTTTCCGCCGCCATTCTCCTCACGTCGTCTTCGGTTAGCTCGGATGCGTTCACCTTCCACACGTCCCCTTTTCACGGCCGAGTCTTTTGGGGGGATGGTCGGGGGGTTCCGGGTCAGCCCCGTACCCGCGTGTCCCCGGAATTATTATACTTTGAGTGCTATTTTAAGCTCAACCCCTTCCTTCTTTGCAAGCCAACCCAAAAAAGAGGGGGGAACTGTTAGGTACCCCTCGCACCACTCCAAAGAAGGGGGAGATAGATGGGTTTACTCCGCCTCCTTCGTCAAATCGAGCAGCTTCACAACCTTGTGACCCACAAAAGGCAGGTCCGACACCGACTCCACAATCTCAATCTCCGAATCAACACCAAGATTCTCCCTGATTCTCCTGCTCACCTCGCTTTTGTACTCTTCGATGTCCCTAACCTTGGTTGTGTCCGTCGCCATCTTTATCTTCAACTTGTCCATGGGACCCTTAGAGTACTTGAGCATCGTGAACCACTCCGTGAATCCCGGAACGTCTCCCAAGATGTTTTCGATATCCGCCGGGAAGACACGCATCCCCTTAATGTTAGCCGCAAACGCCTCCCTGCCCAGAATAGTCACCCTGCTATGCGTCCTCCCACAATTACACCTCTCCGTGTTCACAGAACCCGTATCCTCAGTGCCCCACTTAAGCATCGGAGTAGCCTCAGCAAACAGGTTAGTAACCACAATCTCACCCCTCTCACCACTAGGCAAAGGCTCATGAGTCTCAAGATCATAAGCCTTAGTGTAGAAAAGATCGTCACACTCATGGTTACCAGCATGCTCAGGACAATCCCCAAAGTACCACAAAGGATCCGCAACCCCACCATAATCGAAAATCCTCTCAGGAGGAATACCAGTCTCCTCCTCAAGCCGCTTCTTAACCGCCATAGTAACAATGTCTCCATATCCGGTGTCGATGAATCTTATGCTGGAGAAGAGTTCTTTTATGTCTTGTCCCATGTTTTTTGCTGCTTCGAATATTGAGGATAGGGCTAGCATGGGGGCGGCGATTATGGTTGGTTTTAGGTATTTCATTGCTAGTACGTGTCTCTTGGAGATGTGGGGTAGGGGGTACATGCTGTCGCTTATGCCTACGATGTTGATTATGTCTAGTCCTGTGGCTGATATGGGTATGTATCCGTGCCATCTTACGCCGACCGCGTAGATCCGGTCTCTGGGTCTCCATCCTCTCATCCATTTTAGTCGGGTTTCCTGCTCTACCGCTGTTATCAGGTCGTCGTTCGTGTACGCGAAGACGCTTGGGATTCCGGTGGTTCCTGTTGAGGCGTTTATTACTTTTACTCTTTCGTCTAGGGCTACGCACATTACTCCGCCGAAGGGGTCTCCTGTGCGGCTGCGTTCGGCTCTGAGGTCGTCCTTGTAGAGTAGGGGGATTTTCTTGTCGAAGTCGTCTAGTGTTTTTATGTCTTCGGGTGTTACCTCCCCTTCGGTGAAGCTCTTCTTGTAGTAGGACGCGTTGTGGTAGGCGTAGCTGACTTCGGCTTTCAGTCTTTTTAGCTGTAGCTCCTCCAGCTCCTCCCTCGGCATGGTTTCGATTTTCTTATTCCAGAACTTATCCAACTCTTCAGACATGTTTTTCTCCCTCTCAACAACACTCTCCTTTCACTCTTCATTCTTTTATTCTCATTTTTCAATTTTTATTCGAGGAATATTCTTATGTGGGTTCTTCCGCAGTTGCATGGGTTTGTGTCGAGTTTTGCTGTGTGTCCTGTTACGTATCTTATGACTGGTGTTCCTTCTGCCCAGAGGTTGGTGAGGATTAGTACTCCCTTCTCTCCCGGGGCTGTTGGTTCCCCCGTCTGTTGGTCCACGGTTTCGACTATGAAGCCGTCTTCCCATGCGTGGTGTCCGTTGCACTGGTGGCACTCCATTGCGTAGAAGTTTGCGTACTGGATGTCGATCATGCTTAGGTGTGTTCCGCCCCATGTTTTTTTGAATTCTTCTCTTGTCTTTTCGTCGAGGAGGGGGCTTCCGGGTCTGAACCTGTGGATTACTATTTTGGGTTGGAACTCTTTCTTCGGGTCTCCCTTCTCCTTTTCGAGTTCCTGGGTCATTAGCTTCGCGTAGTCCACGGTGGTTATGATCACGTCCGGCTTGAAGAACTTGGTGAGGTAGGTGGCTCTCGGAGCGTCGAGTAGGAAGAGGGTGCTTTCTATGGGGATTGACGTGAAGGGCATGAGGCTCTGCACGGTTCTTCTCATTCTGAAGTGCCCCTCTACCAGGAAGGCGATTCCCTCCCACTGGCTGGCTTGGAGTTCAACTATGTCGCCTCTGGCGAATCCACCCATCAGCAGGTGTCTGGTGAGGTGGTCGACGAGGACTTCTCTGTCGTACTCGGTTGTGACTTCGAGGATGGGTGGGTCGTCCACTTCGGGTTCGGGCTGATTGTGCACTCCCCAGATTTTGTCCCATGGGACGGCGCATCTTCCTCCGAAGGGGTCTTCGGGTGTGACGTCTTTTTTCATGTCTTCTTTGGTTGTTAGGGGGAATTTTCGGATGTCGCTTAGGCTCTTGAAATCCTCGGGCTTTACTCCCGCTTCCTGGAACTTTTTGCGGTAGAACTTCGTGTAGTCGTAGACGTATTTTAGCTGTCGTTTCGCTTTTTCTTCCTGGAGTTTTGTGAGCTCCTCTCTCGGCATTGCTTCAATATTCCTTCTCCACATTTAAGAAACCCCAAACTTAATTTTAAAAAATATAAATATTTTATAGTATATATCTTTTTAGTTCAGAAACAAGGGTGGCATCGCCCTTAAGAATCCGGTTTTCCGTTTTCAACGTGCGGAGCTTCCGCCTTTACTCCTTTTAACTTAGCTTTGAAAGTCCTATCGTGAACATCTCTAGGCATAATATTTGATTCCTCTACCTTCTCAGGATCGTTTAGCAGAAGTCGGCTACAGCAGGATACCCGCTGGTAAGCCACAAACTGCTTTTTAGCGTTTTTTGGCGAGAGGATGGGTTGTAAACCCTGCTTGAAGTCTTCGTCAAAAGTGAAGGCGTATTTTATTCCGAGTTCTCTCATTAGGGTGAAGCTTGTACAGTCGGTGAAGCTCCACTCTTTGTCGAGTGCTTTTCAAACAGTTGTTTAGCCTTCTCAAAGCATTCTTTCCCCACGTGTACTACTCTTATCATTTTCGAGTCTTGAACGGCTCTCAAAAACCTCGATGCCTCCTTGGCACCAACGGCTCTCTTCACCAGGGTTGCGGTTTCGTCCAAGACGTAGTCACTCGTCACTAGAAGCCTGAACTCGATTTCCCTCTCTACGACTCTGGCAACAAAGTCTCTCGCGGCTTTGTGGTGTCTGTCCTTCCTGTCGTAGTAGGCTTTGAATGCCGGGGTGTCAACGAAAACAAGGTTCCTCGCAGATAAGCTACCTTTCTCCACAGCGTCTCTCTCCTTTTCTAGTAGAGAACCTTGTCGTGGTCTGTGCACTCCACATCGAACTTAAAATCGACAGGCCTTAGTTTCACAAAGGGATCATCACTGTAATCCATGTTTTCAATCAGCCAAGCTCTTATGGCCTCCCTGACGCCCTCCTTAACACTCATTCCCCTCCTTCTGAGAATTTTCCTCAGAGCCTCGTACTCCTCCTCGGAGATGCTGGTTTGAACAATTTTCACTTCAACCACTACCAAGCAAGAAACAGATGGGAGATACAAGTGTTTTGCATGTGATTTTTGCATGCA
>JAUQYY010000068.1 GCA_030587505.1 Candidatus Sigynarchaeota archaeon | reverse complement strand
GAGGTCTAAGTCACAGACTCATCGGGGTTCGTGTTTGTGCTTGGAACTTACAAGCTTATCTCGCACTTTTTACCATTTTTCCTGCTCCTATCGCCTGACACGTGTTATTGGCAATCCGCTTCGGAGGGGATTCATTTAGGAACCGCTTTTAGTATCCCTTTCACCTTTTCGGTCACCTCTCTGAGATCACTTTCGTTTGGTCTTCCGCGAATGTCTCCCAGTCTTCCGTGGATGTTGTGTTCGCTCAGGTTCTCTGTGGCGTATTCTCCGACTATGTACCATTCCGCGTGTATGTTGTATCCCAGATGGTCGAATAGCTGCCCCATGTACTTTATCGCGGGGACGGCCTCGTTTATGCCGGTGTGACCTCCGCCGTAGGTGCAGTAAACCACACAGTTTAACTGTGGCCTCTTTGGAGACCCCGGCTTTATATCCCCGGTACCATGATACTTCGCGAGAAGAGACGCGTAGAGTTCCTGCAGCGGCTTTCCCGGCAACCACATGTAAACACCTGAACCCACAAACACGAACTGGTACTGAAGAACATCCAGCTCCGTGTCTTTTCCAGCAGCCTTCACGGTGTGAACCTCATACCCCAAACCTCTGACGGTCTCCTCTATTTTTTGGCAACCTTTTCGGTGTTACCCGTCATCGAGTAATAGAGATTAAGAACCTTCACCTTACTCCACCTCTCTCACTTTCTGGTTATGGTCCAACATTTTGATTTCCCCTTCGTTTCCAAGATTTTTGCTCCAAGCGACTCCAACCATTATGGGAACCGGTCTTCCCTACTACGCTCTCACCCCAACGCTCATAAAATTTGCCCAAATAGTTTAAATGGCTGGGACGTGTTTAGCCAGCTTAGAAAGGGAAAAGGATTACATGGGGTGACAAAATGGGTAAAGCGGTCACCCTGGGAGTTCTCGGCTCCGTTCTGGGAGTGGAGACGACCCTTGTGGGAATCGCATGGAGCATTCTGTACTACGATTTTGCAGGAATGTATGACCTCACAGTTCTCACCCAGAATCTTCCTGTAATATTCCCGGGAATTCTTGATCACCCCTGCGTTCCGGCCTCACTTAACGTACACGTGGGAAACCTACTAGCGGGTCTGGTTTGGCTCACCAGCATCCTATCCGCCGCCCTTGTTTTATCCCTAACCTTAACCGGGTTGGGACTGTATGATCTTGGTGGGGGAAAGAGAGGGCTGAGGGTAGTCAGTCCAATATTTGGAGCTGCGGCGTCTCTCCTCGCAGCGGGACTGTTAGTGTTTGGGGTGGCTGCGGGAGGAAGCACACCAACATTCACGTCCCTAATCGCCCCCACTCTACTCACAGAACACCCTATCCAGTACACGATACTCATGGGCGGAGTACCTAGCGTTAACACCCTCCAACTCTGGCTTGGCCTCATAACGCTGGGTGTTGCAATAATTACACATGGAACAACCCTCATCAGCCTGCGGGGAGACGGGACCAACTCGAATCTGCGCCTAGCAGCGGGAGCACTAAGCATAGCCAGCGGGATCACGCTAATAGCGGGGCCGGCTACCCTGTGGTTAGCGTTTATAGCACTCTCCCTAACCTTCACAGCCACAAACCTCACACTCTTCCAGTCACGCAAAAAACATAACAGAAAAACTACCAGTATTTAGTACCGTAGGATAATCGAAACTAATGGGTTGATCGAAAGCAAATAGTGTTATATTCCGCGTCTGTTGGATTGCTGTGTCTCTTATTGAGAGGGTTGCGGTCGTGAGGTCTAATGTCTTTGATTTCAGTGGGGCTTCGCTGCTGGTTAAGACACTTAAGGGCTACGAGAGAGTGACAGCTCAGATTATAAGGGAGAATTTTCCGGAAACGGAAGTCCTAGCCAGTCCTATGGATTTCTCGGGGCTTGTTTTGGTCAAGGCGGATGTTGACCCGGAGAAGCTGGCTGAGGCTATTAGGGCAAAGATTCCTGAAGCTACGAAGGTTCTGCCCATAGCGAGATATGTTTCAGCCGACCTTGAGGCGATAAGCGTGACGTCGGTTGAACTGGTTGAACTGTTGAGGGATGCTGAGAGCTTCGCGGTTCACACCGTGAGGAGGGGTACACACGACTTCAGCAGCCTGGATGTTAACTATAGGGTTGGCGCCGCCATAAAGGAGGCTACGGGGCTTCCTGTTAACCTCGACTTCCCCGACAGGGTGTTTTTCGTTGAGATTCTTGGACCCCACGCTTATCTTGGGGTTGTGGACGGCGGAGAGTTCCCCAGGAAGAAGGGGACTGGAAAGTTTAGTGTTAGGCAGTATTTCAGGAAGGTCTCCATCGTTCAGATGCCATACCTTGGGGGAGTGGAGGTCTCGAGGGAAATGGGTGTCAGAGTTGGCAGGGAGGCCCAAACCTTCGAGGTTGGAGAGCTTGTCATCGCGCCCGTGGGCGCTGTGAAAGCCGACGAGTTAAACGTCTTCCTAAAGGGTGTTCTAGACGGAGTAGAGTCTAGGTTTAACATTCAGTTGAGGACCTATGCTCAGAAGCCGCGCAGGACGGAGGTTTACGTTCAGAACCTTTTCGAGCTGGTTAGGGAGAGAGCGTCTGAACCCCTAATAGTCTTTGAGCCTGAAGGCATGCCGGTGGACAAAGCCGCAGACCAGCTCGCAGAGTTGGCGATAAGGAGTAGGCGTGTGAGCTTTCTCCTTGGCTCTAGGGAGGGTATACCTCAGGGAATTTTCCGCTTTGCAAGCATGGTCGTGGACGTTTGTCCCGGGGTCACCCTGGCAACGGACCTGGCGGCGGCCTCGGCTCTAACCGCTCTAGCCTTCGCCCTGCACCAGAAACTAAGCGGGGGAGCCTAGAACCCTGGACTTGAGTGTCCACAGGTCTTCTGCCAATTTTTCAATGTAGGCTCCTCTCTCCAGCCGGTTTCTCCACTGCTCCGGTACGGCTTCGACGCCGTGATACGCTCCACTTATGGCTCCAGTCATGGCTCCGATTGTGTCTGTGTCTCCGCCCAGGCTCACGGCGTAGGTAACAGCGTCCCGGAAGCCTCTCCAGTTGCGTAGGAAGCAGTAGACAGCGGTTGGAACAGAGTTGTAAGCCTCAACACTGTTTCCGAGTTCTCTCACAACTCTGCGCCTCTCGGAATCCTCCTCCAGAAGTTCAACGGCCTTCTTGAGCTTCCGCCTGTAAACCTCGCTACTCGTGAAGCCCAGCAGTTTTTCCAGAAAAGCTTGAGGATCCACGGAGGATTGTTCTTTTACGGCTAGGGCTACGGAGTAGGCTTGAATGGCTGCACCCTCCATCCCCAATTCGTGGGTGTGGGTTATCATGCTCTGGGCGCGCGCCACGAGCCGCAGCTTCTCAGCGTCGTCAAAGTAGAGAAGGCCCACCGGGGCGACCCTCATGGCAGCCCCGTTACCATACGAGCCAGCCCCGCCAAACAGCCGCTTCGCAGCCTCATCCCATGGAACACCTGATTTTATCCACCTGAAGACTCTGGGCGGGCCGCTAGCATAGCCACGCCAGGGCTCCTGCTCATAGTTTCTGATGAAGGTCTGCGCCATATGGCTTCCGTTGAAACCCCTATTGGCGATCAGGGACTCCGCGACGCCGATCATCATGTGAGTATCATCAGTCCACCGTCCATAGAAAACGTCCCCCACCTCCAAGCCTGGTAAGCCCTCGAAGCGACAGCCCAGAGCGTCGCCGACCGCGCATCCGACCAAGCATCCAACAAACCTTGACTTTAACGGGTGACTGGACAAGCACATCAGCTCCTTAATAGGCGCCACACAGGACGGATTCGCCGTCATAGAATGTTGCCGAACAATACCGTATAACTCTTTGCCCGGTTTAGAGTGTTAAACAGGTTTAATCTTCTTAGGAAGAAGGGAGGGAAGTGCTGTAACACCTAAAAAGAGATGAAGTCTTGAGGTTGTTCCATCGTTTTTCTGATTGTTGTGATGAAGCCTGTTCGTTCTTAATCCTTCTCCCAGGTTTATGACCCTTAATGTATAATTTATTAGATATTGAGTGGTTAATTTTATCTGGGTGCGAGAAGTGTCCGGGTACACCACCATAACTGTTTGCGGTTTTGCGGGTTCTACTTTTTTACTTTTGCGGGAACCATCCCTCTTTCTGCATTACCTCCATCGCTATTCTTGTGCTTGGACCGTCACCCCTCGCCACGTTAACGCTGACCTTTTCTCCAACCGCTTCAACGATTTCTGCTATAGCTTTGTGTGTGAATCCTGGGCAGAGCATAATCGCGTGAATGCCCTCCTTTTCCACCAGGTTTCTACACTCGCTGAGTGCCTCGTTTTGACTCTTCACAACAACCACGAAGAGTTTGTACATGCCCGTTTCAACCACACACCGGTGCTTCTGCGGATCCGCATCCGGAGCGTGAGCAAGGAAAGCGGCTTTAAACGCCATAACAACCACCTCCTAATCGGTTGACGATACAGGATTATGGTTATTAAGTCTTTATTTTTGGTGTCAAGTGTCCTATTTCATGGGTTTTTGGTATCGATTTGTTGAAGATGAGCTGTGCTTCTTTGTGTAAAGGTTTTAATAAAGTTGATGGTGGAAACAGTACTTGAATAGTGTTTAGGTAGTCGAACCCACACAACTGTTGAATAACACCATAAATACATAACCTGATTTCTTGTGAAGTTTCTCTTTAACAACACTAAAAATGTGTTTAGTAACTCCGAATATTTTAATGGATACTGTCTTAAGTGCGAAAATCAATGTGGCTTAAGGGAAAGAAACAAAAGTTCTCCTAGCGCTCTGGCTCGTCAGAAAGGTTGGTGTGCCCTTAATTCTACCGTTGTTCCTCTAGGAAAACCAGTTTTACTTTGAGCGTTTTCTTCTTTGCTTCCTTCTCTATTTCCTTTTAAAATTACAGTTATAACTGTTCCTAGGTGTCTACCTTTTGACATTAGCAAAAAATATATACCCAGCAAACTACCAACGATGAAAATGTAAAGATTCAACCACCAAAGCAATACCTGTGAGAAAAACCAGCCAAAAATGGAAGAACAATTGTATAGTCATTCAATTGGCGGAGGTTCTGTTATGAACAGGAAGGAGGCAGAGAGGGTTGTGAGAATACTGCTCACAGCCGATGGTGGATGCGAGTATTGTGTGTCGAGCTTGCTAATGCGGTTCTGTGAAGACTTTCCCGAGTTTAGGGAGCTTGCGGAAGAAGCTTTCAGAAACAGGTTTGGCGTGGAGCTTGAGGATTTTGTAAAGGAGAATGCTCGCGTGTGAAGGGGGAGTAACGTGTAAGGGTTTATAAAGACTGTGTGGAAAGAGACTGGTGAATTTGTTTTATGAGCAGGAGAGAGGCTGCGGAATAGCGTCTCTTTCCTTCGCAGCGGGACAAGAGTTAGAAAATTGAGGAGAAGATGAAAGAATGAGGATAGTGTTTGAGGACGGAAGCGAATTTGAATTCCCAGAATTGTGGGTTGAGTGTATAAGAATAAAACATGACCTGAGTCCTGAGGAGTACTGGAAGAGGGTCGAGCCATATATCCGCAGGCTTTGGAACGAGGGCAAGGTGCTAACGAAGTTTGGTGAGGAGCCGATAGACCTGGCGTTCGGCGATGACCTTTTTGACAGCGGAGGATACGACGAGCCCACTATGGCGTGGCACGCCGAACGCTGCATCTACGCGGATTTAAGGGCTTGCCTTATGGCGAGAGCAATAGCGTCGGTAGGCGGAAACGTTAAGGTGATAGGGTTAAGCGGTGATAAAGTAACCGTTTACTCCGGAAGCGGGAAAAAAGAGTA
The DNA here is from genome assembly GCA_030587505.1 of Candidatus Sigynarchaeota archaeon. Classification (GTDB taxonomy): domain Archaea; phylum Asgardarchaeota; class Lokiarchaeia; order Sigyniarchaeales; family Sigyniarchaeaceae; genus Sigyniarchaeum; species Sigyniarchaeum tengchongense. The sequence continues at coordinate 843 of JAUQYY010000068.1, read as the reverse complement.
CGATAACATAGAAGATGCAATGGAAGATGAGTAGAAGGGAAATAAAAAGAACAGCTCATAAAAAACGTAAGCCTGAGATTTGTGCATGGTGTGAAGGAACAGGCAGGAATGGTTATAGTATGCGCGAAATTTTAGAACGAAATTTTAGAAGTTAGGGTGGTGTATTAGTAGCCCAACCATGAGAGTAAACATCACAACTTTAATCCTCGGTGTTCTTTATAATCTTATGACCATCCATGAAACAATGTGATTCTAACCTTTCTTCCTCTTTCTTGTATGGAGAACTGAAAGGTTGGGAATGTCTTATATATATGATTTTTCTCTGTTAGAAGTGGTGGTGACTTTGAGTGTGAGTGTTGAAGAGATTTCAGAGGCTCTGGGTCTGAGTAAGGAGGAGTTAATAAGGAGGGGTGTGAGAGCCTACTTGGAGCTTGAACTGAAACGAATCAACTCCGAGATAATGACTCTTTACCGCCGATACAATGTTAATTCTCTCCGCGAGCTGGACGAGAAAATTAGCAGGGGTGAACTCAGCGAGACCGATACCTTCGATGACTTCACAAGGCTTGATTATCTCGAAGCAAAAAGAGATGAGGTTGAAAAATTTCTGAGGAGTACGGGTTGACCCAAAGAATAAGAGAGCTTTACAGCAAGCTGAGAGAACTGATATGGAGATCCTTTCCTGACATAGTTGCTTCCATAGATGAACCCTACGGCAAACTAAGGGTATATCTTGTGGATGGAAGTTATCTGGACATTTGGTTCTCCCACAAAATTTCTGGAAGATACGCTTACCACTGGGAGCATAGGCATATTAATGGCGGAATTCACAGATATGACAAC